>DASSAH010000281.1:0-6680 GCA_035685585.1 Coriobacteriia bacterium | reverse complement strand
TGGCTGCTCGACAACCACTACCTGATCGACGAGCAGGTACGTGCTGTCCGCCATGATCTTCCCGCGCGGTTCGGGATGGAGCTGCCCCGGCTTGCGGGCGGTGCGCTCGCGGGATTCCCGCGAGTCTATGAGGCGGCGGCGGCGCTCATGGAGCATACGGACGCCCGCATCGACGGCGAATCCCTCCGCCGGTTCGTCGACGGCTTCCAGGAGCACGCCCCGCTCACCATCGGCGAGGTCTGGGCTGTCCCGATCATGCTCCGGGTCGCGCTCGTCGAAAACGTCCGCCGTCTGTCCGCGCGGGTGGTTCACTCGTACCGAGCGACACGCTCAGCCGATGAATGGGCCGAGCGCCTCTTGCTCACGGCCCAAGACGACCCGGCGGCTCTCTCGTCTCTCCTCGATGAGCTCGGCGAGGAGAGCCGGGACGCCACTCTCTCGTTCTTCGTGAGGTTGTCGCAGCGGCTGCAGGGACAGGACGCCGGCGCCGAGGCGACGCACGCCTTCCTGTCCGCAAGGTTGCCGTCGGCCGCCTACGACCTCGATGAGCTCGCGCACGCCCTGCAGCGAGAGCAGGCGGCGGACCAGGTGTCGATAGCGAACAGCGTCACCTCGATCCGCTTTCTCGGAGCGTTCGACTGGAAGAGCTTCTTCGAGGAGACGAGCTTCGTCGAGCTGGCGCTGCGAGAGGATCCCGCCGGGGTCTACGCGCGGATGGACTTCTCGAGTCGCGACCGGTACCGGCGCATACTCGAGACGCTCGCGCGCCGGAGCCCTTTGAGCGAGATCGAGGTCGCCGAAGCGGCGGTGAGTTCCGCGCTTGACGGGTCATCGGGCGCGTCCGGCGACCCGGTCGTGGCTCACGTCGGTCACTATCTGGTGGGCGAGGGAAGCGGCGCCTTCGAGCACAGCATCGGCTACGAGCCGGCCGTCCGCGACCGAATCACCCGCGCGGTGCGCCGGGAGTCCGGACTCTTCTACTGGGGGACGATCTCCCTCGTCACCGGCGTACTCCTCGCGCTGCTCGCCTACTACGCAGTGGTGGTCGGGGCTCTGACGCCCGTTGTCGTTCTCGTCGCGTTGCTCGGAGTCATTCCGCTCTCGGACGTCGCAATGGTGGTCGCGAATCGTGTGGCGGCCGTGGTGTTCCCGCCGCGCATCCTGCCCAAGCTTGACTACCTCCAGCCCATCGACGAGCCTCACCGCACGCTTGTGGTCGCCACCGCGCTGCTCACGTCGGTAGGCGCTGTCCGCTCGGTGATCGACGGCCTCGAAGTCGCGTATCTCGCGAACCGGGACGAACAGCTGGGCTTCGGGCTCCTGGGGGACCTGAAGGGTGCCGACGCCGAGCATCGCGAAGGCGATGCGGAGATCATCGAGGCGGCGATTCGGGGGATGGAGGAGCTCAACGCGCGCTATCGAGCCGAGCACGGACGACCGCCGTTCTTCCTGTTCATCAGGGGGCGCAGGTACAACGGCGCCGAGGGCGCGTGGATGGGGTGGGAGCGCAAGCGTGGCGCCCTGGTCGAGCTCAACCACTCGCTGCGCCACACGCGGGAGACGTCCTTCATCCACCGGCTCGGCGAGGAGGAGTTCCTCGCGGGAGTCACGTTCGTTCTGACGCTTGACGCCGACACCCAGTTGCCGCGCGACGCCGCCCGCAAGCTTGTGTGCACCATCGCTCATCCGCTCAACCGCGCGCGCTGGCGTCCCGGGGAGCCGATCGTCCGGGACGGTTACGGACTGATACAGCCGCGGGTCGGGATGTCCCTGCCCGCGTCGGGCCGCTCTCTTTTCGCGTGGCTGCACTCAGGCGTCACGGGTCTTGATCCGTATGCCGGGGCGGTCTCCGACACCTACCAGGACGTCTTCGGGGAGGGCAGCTTCACGGGCAAGGGCATCTACGAGGTGAACGTGTTCAGCGGGGTGCTCGACGGCGCGTTCCCAGAGAACGCCCTGCTCTCGCATGACCTGCTCGAAGGGTGCTTCTTGCGGGTAGGCCTCGCTTCCGACATCGAGGTGCTCGACGACCATCCCGCGACCTATCGCGCGCAGGCCGCACGCGTGCACCGGTGGGTGCGGGGAGACTGGCAGGCGCTCCGGTGGCTCGGCGGACGGATCCCCCGCGAACAGGGTTTCGCGCGCAGTCCCCTCTCCGCCCTTCACCGCTGGAAGCTGGCTGACAACCTGCGACGCAGTCTCTCAGGTCCGTCGATGCTGCTGCTCCTCACCCTCGGCTGGGCGCTGCTTCCGGGTCCGGCGTGGGCATGGCCGCTGCTCATGATGCTCGCGTGGCTCTTCCCGGCCTACTTCAGCGCTTTGGACGGCCTGTTGTTCAGGCCGCCGGGCGTGCCGTTCATGCGGACGGCGTCGCGGGTGTGGACGGATTTCGGCCGGGACTCGGCCCGGTTGCTGTTGGGGTTGGCCGTTCTGCCTCACCACGCGTTTCTGATGGCCGATGCCGCGGTGCGGGCGCTGTGGCGTATGTGGTTCTCCCGGCGCAACCTGCTCGAGTGGGTCACCGCGGCCGACGTCGAACGCTCGGCCGGGACCGAGCTCTCAGGCTACCTGCGCCGCCTGGGGCCCGCCGCGGTCACCGCCATCGTGCTCCTGCTCCCCGGCGCGCTTGAGACCCCTGCTCGCGTCGCGGTGACCGCTCCGATCATCGCGCTGTTCGCCGCGGGCCCGTTCCTGGCATGGCGCATGTCGCGTCTGCGCCCCGTCACGCGCGCCGAGCTTGACCCGGAGCTCGTCCCTTCGCTGCGCCAGACCGCACGGGCGACATGGAGGTTCTTCGAGACGTTCACGGGCGCGGACGGCAACCACCTCGCTCCGGACAACTTCCAGGAGAGCCCCAAGGGAGTCGTCGCGTACCGGACGTCGCCTACGAACATGGGCCTGCAGCTTCTCGCTGGGCTCGCTGCGTATGACCTCGGCTATCAGACTCTGGGCCGGCTTGTCGACCGGACGGCGGACGCGCTCGCGACGATGGCGGGCATGCGCCGGTTCCGCGGGCATTTCTACAACTGGTACGACACGCAGACCCGGGAGCCTCTCGCCCCTCAGTACGTCTCCACTGTCGACAGCGGGAATCTTGCCGGACATCTGCTCGTGCTGCGCATGGGCCTGCTGGAGGCGTCCGAGGCGCCGCTCCTCGGTCCGCAGCTGCAAGCGGGCGTCGAGGACGCCGCGGTCCTGGCCTTGCACGACCTCGCCGAGGAGCCAGAGCGCCTGGGCCCGGATGAGGCGGTCGTCGCGGTGCGTGAGCGGCTCGAGGAGCTGCGCCGGGATGCCGCGCTCGCCGAGATTCCATCGGACGCCGCCGGGTGGCACGCGTTGCTCGTGCGCTGGCGCGGCCTTGCCGAGAACGCCGGGGATGCGGCCGCATCCCCGGCCGCGCTCGTCGAGGACGCGCTCGGCCTGCTGGAGCGGTACGTGCCGTGGGCCGAGCGCGCGGGCGAAGTCCCGCACGCTGTCGTGACCGACGTCCGGGGCGCGGCGCTCGCCCCGCTTCTCGCGCACGTCCCGAGTCTCGTCGGGTTGGCCGAAGGACTGGATGTGGCTCGGGCCGCGCTCGACTCGCTCGCCGAGCGGCCCCCGGGGGAGAGCGCCGCCGAGCGCGACGAGGCCGCCCGGTGGGCCGAGGCGATCACCGGGATGCTCGCCTCGGCGCGTCCGGAGTGCGAGCTGCTCCTCGGCAGGTTGCGTCTGAACGCCGATATCGCGCGTGAGATGTGGGAGCACACCGACTTTTCGGTCCTCTTCGACCGCAGCCGCATGCTCTTCTCCATCGGCTACAACACGGTCGAGGGTCATCTCGACGACTCGTACTACGACATGCTCGCGTCGGAGTGCCGGCTCGCGTCGTTCCTCGCCATCGCGAAAGGCGACGTGCCCCAGGAGCACTGGTTCCGGCTCGGCAGGCAGATCGCGCGCGCGGACGGTGGGCAGGCGTTGTTGTCGTGGAGCGCCTCGATGTTCGAGTACCTCATGCCGCTGCTCGTGATGCGCTCGTGGCCGATGACGCTGCTCGACGAGACCTACGACGCGGTCGTGCGCCGTCAGATCCAGTACGGACGTGAACTCGGCGTGCCGTGGGGCATCTCGGAGTCGGCGTTCAACGTGCTCGATGGCGATCTGACCTACCAATACCAGGCGTTCGGCGTGCCCGGGCTCGGGCTGAAGCGTGGGCTCTCGGAGGACATCGTGGTGGCCCCGTACGCGACGATGCTCGCGCTGCCGGTGGCTCCGGCCGAGGCGCACGCCAACCTTGAGCGGCTCGCGAAGATCGGCGCCCGTGGCCGCTACGGCTACTACGAGGCGGTGGACTACACGCCGGGCCGGGTACCCGCGGGAGAGCGCCGCGCTATCGTGCGTTCCTACTTCGCGCACCACCAGGGGATGGCGCTCGTGGCCCTCGGCAACGCGCTTGCCGGCGACCGGATGCGAGAGCGCTTCCACGCCGACCCCATGGTGGCCTCGGCCGAGCTCCTCTTGCAGGAGCGCGCGCCTCGCGCCGTGGCGTATGCGACACCTCATGTCGCCGAGGTCGAGCATGTGCGCTCGGTGGAGGAGCTGCCCGTTCCGCTGGCGAGGACCTACACGCTCGCCGACACGCCCGCTCCCGCGACGCACTTCCTCTCGAACGGCCGCTACTCGGTCATGGTCACCAACGGCGGCGGAGGCTACAGCCGCTTCAAGGACCTCGCGGTGACGAGGTACCGCGAGGACATCACTCGCGACTGCTGGGGGCACTTCTTCTACCTACGGGACGTGGAGAGCGGGAGGGTCTGGTCGGCGACGCACAACCCCGCGCCGACGCGCCCCGACCAGTATCAGGTCACGTTCTCGCCGGAGAAGGCCGAGTACTTCCGCCGTGACGGCGACGTCGAGTCCCGGGTTGAAGTGGCGGTCTCACCCGAGGACGACGCCGAGGTCCGCCGCGTCACAGTCTCCAACAGGGGGCTCACACCCCGGCGCATCGAGGTGACGAGCTACTTCGAGGTGGCGCTCACCACGCAAGCCGCCGATCAGGCGCACAGGGCGTTCTCGAACCTCTTCGTCGAGACGGACGTCGCCGAGCGCCAGCGCACGATCCTGTTCTCGCGGCGCCCCCGCTCTTCCGCCGAGGAGCGCGTCTGGGGCTTCCACGTTCTCGGCTGCGAGGAAGGAGCGTGCGAATGGAGTCACGAGACCGATCGCGCGCGGTTCCTCGGCAGGCTGCGTGGGGTTGACGACCCGAGGGCGGTGCGGACAGGCGGACCGCTCTCGCGGACGAGCGGGGCGGTGCTCGACCCGGTGTGCGCTATCAGGCACGTGCTCATGCTGGAGCCGGGAGAGAGCGCGCGACTTGCGTTCGTGACCGGCGTCGCGCGCACCCGCGAGGAGGCGCTTCTCACCGCCGAGCGCTACCAGGACATCCGCACCGCTCAGCGCGGTATCGACCTGTCGTGGACGGCCGCCCAGATCGAGCTGCGCGACCTGGGCATCAGCGCGGACGAGGCCGTCGTGCTCCAGCGTCTCGCATCGCGCCTTCTGCTCACGGACCCGCACTCGACGCTGAAGGCGAAGACCACCGTCGAGAACGGGCTGCCGGTCTCGGGACTCTGGTCGCTCGGCATCTCGGGCGACAATCCGATCCTGCTGGTGCGCATCGACGAGCCCGAGCACGCGCCACTCGTGCGCCAGGCGCTCCTCGCGCACCAGTACTGGCGTCACAAAGGGCTCGTCTCCGACCTTGTCGTGTTGAACACGCGTCCGACGGCGTACTCCGGCGAGCTCGACGACAGGCTGCGTCTGCTCGTGCGCACCGGCCACGCGCTCCAGCTGGCGGACAAGCCGGGCGGCGTGTTCTTGCGGCGTGCCGACCAGATGCATCCCGACGTCTTGAACCTGCTCGAGAGCGTGGCTCGCGCCGTGCTCGAGGGCGGCGGCGGGTCGATCGAGCTTCAGCTCAACCGCCGCGGCGCTCGGCCCGCGGACCCTCCCGCGCTCAGGCCCACGCTCGAGCCGCGGGTGTTCGACGCGCCGCCGTTCGAGCGGCCTGAGCTCGACTACGACAACGGGATCGGCGGGTTCGATCCGGCGAGCCGCGAGTACGTCATCGTCTTGGAGGACGGGGTCACCACGCCGATGCCGTGGGTCAACGTGATGGCGACACCGGAGTTCGGGTGTCTCGTCTCGGAGGCGGGAATCGGCTGCACGTGGGCGCTCAACAGCCACGAGAACCGGATCACCACGTGGAACAACGACTCGGTCTCGGACGGTTCGGGCGAGGTGATCTACGTGCGCGACGAGGAGACCGGCGACTACTGGAGTCCGACGCCCCTGCCGTGCCGGGCAGGCGGGGTCTATGTCGCGCGGCACGGATTCGGGTACTCGCGCTTCGAGCACACGTCGCACGGCATCGCGCATGAGATCGACTGGTTCGTGGCCGCGGACGACCCGGTCCGCGTCGTGCGCGTGCGTCTGGCGAACGTCTCGGACACGCCGAGGCGTCTGACCGTCACGCAGTTCGTCGAGTGGGTGCTCGGTTCGTCGCGCAGCAGGGCGCAGCACCAGGCCGTCACGTGGTTCTGCGCTGAGCGCGAGATACTCACCGCGCACAACCACTACAACGAGGACTTCCCGGGTCGCTCGGCGTTCCTCGCGTGCGACCGGCCGCTGCACTCGTGGACCGC
>DASSAH010000280.1:0-3206 GCA_035685585.1 Coriobacteriia bacterium | reverse complement strand
TGCCGTAGATGCCTCCGTCTGCATACGCCGCCTCGCCAGCGACATAGGCGACAAGGATGCCTGTCGCCACGACGATGATCGGCGCGGCCGTCGAGAGCATTCCCGTTCCGAGACCAGCGATGATGTTGGTCGCCGACCCGGTCACCGACGACTCGGCGATCTTTCGCGTCGGCGGGAAATGGTCGGAGCAGAAGTACTCGGTGATCTTGCCGATTGCGATACCGGCAACAAGGCCGGCGAGCACCGCGCCGAAGAACCAGAAGCGGGACTCGTCAGAGCCCTCCCGAGTCGACCAGTGCCAAAACAGAAAGCCCATCGCGAAGACCTGGAGCGCCGCGGCGACGTAGGTACCGCGGTTCAGCGCGGCGTGCAGGTTCGCGCCTTCCTTCGCTCTCACCGCGAACAGGCCGATGATGGAGCTCACGATGCCGAATGCCCCGATGAGCAGCGGGACGCTTGCGCCGTACAGGAAGTCGATCGAGTCGAACCCCTGGTGGACACCCCACAGTGTGATCGCGAGCACCACCGGAGCGACGATTGAACCGACGAACGACTCGAAGAGGTCGGCCCCCATGCCGGCTACGTCACCGACATTGTCACCGACGTTATCGGCGATCACCGCGGGATTGCGCGGGTCGTCCTCGGGGATCCCCGCTTCGACCTTACCTACGAGGTCGGCTCCCACATCAGCGGCCTTCGTGTAGATCCCGCCTCCGACACGCGCGAACAGCGCGATCGAACTCGCCCCCATCGCGAACCCGTTGACCACCTCAGGCTGCGGATCTCCGCCGTGCAGGATGAGGAAGATCACCCACAGGCTCAATCCTCCGAGCCCGAACGACGCCACAGTCAGGCCCATCGTCAGTCCTGAGCGAAACGCGACCGTGAGCGCGCGATGCACGCCGTGGGTGGCCGCCTGGGCGGTGCGGGCGTTCGCCCTGGTGGCCACGTACATGCCGAAGTAGCCCGCGCCCGCCGAAAGAATAGCTCCGGAGAGGAACGCGGCCGCCGTCAGCGGCGGCATGGCTGGAACCACAATGATGATGATCGCGACAACGACGGCGAACACGATCAGCACCCGGTACTCTCGCATGAGGAAGGCGAGCGCTCCCTCCTGGGTCGCCCTGGAAATCTCCCGCATCTTCTCGTTGCCCGGGTCCTGTCGCAGCACCCACGATGCGAGATAGACGGCTACGGCCATGCCGAGCACGGCCGCCGCGGGCGCCGCCCACGCAATCCATTCAGCCATGTACGTGCTTCTCCTTCCACGTTCAAAGCAGTCTGCGGAAACGCTCCTGGGATTCTATGCGAACCCAGGGGGTGCGGCAACGACGACGTCCGCGCGCGCCCGGCGAGCCCGCATCGGCGACGACCTCACGCTCTCCGGCGTCACACGCGCCACGACACCGGGACGAAGAGCCGCTCGAAGACCCTGATCGCGAAGCGGTCTGTCATCCCAGCGATGTAATCCGTCACTGTCTGCGGAAGATCATCGGCTGCGGTCGCGCGGTACTCCTCGGGAAGGTCCTCGGGGCGCTCAAGGAAATGCATGAACAGAGAGCGCACGACCCTGAACGCCTTCGGCTCCTCGGCCTTGGCCACCGCGCCGAGATAGACATGGTCGAAGAGGAAGCTCCGGAGCTCCATCATCGCGTCCCAGACCGGCTCGGACATTCGTATCTCGTCACCGTCGATCGACTGTCGCACCATGTCGTTCACCATCGTGGTGATGCGCGCGCCGTGCGTGTGGCCGAGCAGGTCCGTGGGCCCCGCGGGGAGGTCGGCCTCGGTCAAGACTCCTCCGCGGATCGCGTCATCGATGTCGTGGTTCACGTAGGCGATCCTGTCCGCGGTCGCGACGATCCGGCCCTCGAGAGTCGCGGCGCGCGCCGACCCCGTGTGCTGGGCGATTCCGTCGCGGACCTCCCATGTGAGGTTAAGCCCCCTGCCCCCGTACTCAAGGTGCTCGACGATCCGCAGGGACTGGTCGTTGTGGCGGAACCGGTCCGGCACGTTCGGATAGCGCTCCACGATCTCTCCGAAGCACTCCGTGAGCGCATCCTCCCCGATGTGCCCGAACGGCGTATGCCCGAGGTCGTGCCCGAGCGCGATCGCTTCGGTCAGGTCTTCGTTCAGTCTCAACGCCCGGGCGATGGATCGCGCGATCTGGGCGACTTCGAGCGTGTGGGTGAGACGCGTCCGGTAGTGGTCCCCTTCCGGCGCGAGGAAGACCTGCGTCTTGTGAGAGAGTCTTCTGAATGCCTTGCAGTGGATGATCCGGTCGCGGTCCCGCTGATACTCGGTGCGATACGGGTCGTCCGGAACGGGGCGCTCCCGCCCGCGCGTCTTGCCTGAAAGCGAAGCCCGCGGGGACAGGAGTGTCATCTCCTGCGCCTCGTATTCGTGACGGTTCATGATGGTCACGTCACGGCCTCCGTCATCCAGCGAACGCCCTCACCGCGAGCACGAGGTACCAGCAGACCACCGCCACGACCGTCCCCGCGAGCCAGCGGCGGCGGACCCCCCAGACCGTCCCCGCGGCCACACCGGCGGCCGCGCCCACTATCACCACCGGAGCGAGCACGGGCAGACAGCCAAGCCACTCCGTCACGGCATCCCAGAGCAACCCGCCCGGTCCCTGACCGGCACCCGACTCGGCAAGCGCTGACGCCACGAACGCCACCAGCGGCCAGACCAAACCCACGGCAACCGCGACCGCATACGGCTGCCACCAGGGGCGCCGCAGTCTGGAGCGGCCCTGTATGAGCGGCGATCTTGGCGCCTGGAAGAGCCTCGTGCCTCTCGCCACGCCTGCTCCTTCGACCGCGAACCATCTTCCGCAGCTCCGGTGATGCGGCGGTCATCACCCTACGCGTTGCCGGATGGCTCCGCCCGTCCCGCAAGGGCCGCCTGGGCCGCCGAGAGCCGCGCGAGGGGGACCCGGTACGGAGAGCACGACACGTAATCCAGTCCGATCTCGCAGAACACCCGGACCGACTCCGGATCGCCTCCGTGCTCGCCGCAGACGCCGAGCTTCAGCGCCCCGTTGGCCTCGCGTCCGAGTCTGCACGCCGTCTCGACGAGGTTCGCGACGCCGTCGTCGATCGTCTCGAAGGGATTGCGCGGCAGGATCTTGCGCTCGAGATACCGCGGCAGGAACTTCGCCTCGATGTCGTCACGCGAGAACCCGAAGGTCGTCTGCGTGA
>DASSAH010000279.1:0-4783 GCA_035685585.1 Coriobacteriia bacterium | reverse complement strand
CGGATAGAGGTCGTGGCAAACACACAGGTCGCTCCAGGCGTCGGCCTCGTCGTCTTCCACGCGCCGAGGACCGCCGCATCGGCGCGTCCCGGACAGTTCGTGCACGTGCGTGTCAGCGAGGACTCGCTCTCCATCCTGCGTCGCCCGTTCGCCATCCATCGCGTCCGGGGTGAGCGGATCGAGGTCCTCTACCAGGTGGTCGGAGTCGGCACGCGACAGCTTGCCGAAGCGACGCCCGGGACCCGTATGGACCTCCTCGGCCCGCTCGGCAACGGCTGGAGAATCGACCCGGAGGTCCGGCACGCGCTCCTCGTCGCGGGTGGGCTGGGCGTCGCGCCGCTCGGCATGTTGGCCGAGGTGCTCGCGGCGCGCGGCGTCGCCGTCACCGTGGCCCTCGGGGCGGCGAGCGAGGAGCGCGTCGTGGGCCGGGACGTGTTCGAAGCCGTGGCTCGCCGGGTCGAGGTCGCGACCGACGACGGCTCGTGTGGCGCCGCGGGTCCGGTTACGGGGGTCTGCGAGCGCCTTCTCGCCGACGAGGCGCTCGACGTCGTCTACACGTGCGGTCCCGAGGCGATGCAGCGCATCGTCGCCGGGCAGGTGGCGGCTGCAGGGATACCGTGTCAGGTCTCGCTCGAGCGGCTGATGGCGTGCGGCATCGGGACGTGTCTTTCGTGCGTCGCCGAGACCGCCGAGGGCCTCAAACGAGTGTGCGTCGACGGGCCGGTGTTCGACGCCACTGCCGTGCGTTGGGAGAGCGCACCGGGCGAGGCCGTGGCCGCAGCGAAGTCGCCGCTCGGCGGGTCGCGCGTGTGAGCGGGCACGTCGACATGCGGGTGACGCTGGCCGGCATGACGCTGCGCTCCCCGGTGATGACCGCGTCCGGCACGTTTGCGAGCGGCAGGGAGTACGCCGACTTCATCGACCTTGAGCGCCTCGGGGCCCTCGTCACCAAGGGCGTCTCGCGCAATCCCTGGGCAGGGAACTCCGGTCCTCGAATCGCGGAGACGGCCGCCGGCATGCTCAACGCCATCGGCCTGCAGAACCCGGGCGTGGACGCGTTCTGCGCCGAGGACCTCGCATGGCTCGCGGGCGTTGACGTGCCAGTCATCGTGAACATCTCGGGTCACACCGTTGACGAGTACGTGGCCGTCATCGAACGCCTGGAAGAAGAGCCCGGGGTCGCCGCGTACGAGGTCAACATCTCATGCCCGAACGTGGACGCCGGTGGGATGGCGTTCGGGACGGCGTGCGCTCCAGCCGAGGCGGTTACCCGCGCCTGCCGCGAAGCCACGTCGCGGCCGCTCATCGTCAAGCTCTCGCCGAACGTGACCGAGGTCCGCGATATCGCTCGCGCCGTCGAGGCGGCCGGCGCCGACGCGCTCTCGCTGATCAACACGCTGCTCGGCATGGCTATCGACACGCGGACGTTCCGGCCGCGTCTCGGCCGGGTGGTCGGCGGGTTGTCGGGTCCCGCCATCAAGCCCGTCGCGCTACGGATGGTCTGGCAGGTTGCGGGCGCGGTCGCGATCCCGGTCATCGGGATGGGTGGGATCAGGGACGCCGAGGACGCCGCGGAGTTCATGCTCGCGGGCGCGACCGCTGTCGCGGTCGGCACCGCCAACTTCGTCGACCCGACGGTGACGATGCGGATCACCGACGGTCTCGCGGAGTTCTGTCGCTCCCGCGGCATGATGCGGGTCGCCGAGCTGACCGGCGCGATGAGACCGCACTGCGCATGACCCGACCCGGCGGGGCACGGGCGAAACGAGTCCCGGAGGGGGAGCGGAGGAGAACGGATGGACACGGGAGACCGCGAACAGCGGATGCGGCAGGCGCTGATCGTCGCGCTCGACACGGACGCCCACCAGGCGCTCTCGCTCGCGCGCGCCCTGCGGGGGCACGTCGACTGCCTGAAGATCGGCCTCACGCTCCACTGTGCCGAAGGGCCGGACATGGTGGGGCGACTCACGGACATGGGCTACGCGGTCTTCGTGGACCTCAAGCTCCATGACATCCCTCACCAGGTCGAGGGAGCGGCCAGGGGAATCGCGCGGCGTGGAGCGAGGATGTTCACGGTGCATGCCGCGGGCGGACGATCGATGATGGAGGCGGCGGTCGAAGGTGCGTGTGCTGGGAGCGCCGAGTGCGGCGTGGACACACCCGATGTCCTCGCGGTCACCGTGCTCACCAGCATGGACGATGCGGCGCTCGCCGCGGTCGGCGTCGCTCGCGCGGCGAGCGCACAAGCAGTCTTGCTCATGGGGGTCGCGCGTCTCGCTGGGGTGCAGGGCGTGGTCTGTTCGCCACGGGAGGCTGCAGCCGCGCGCTCGGCGCTCGGGCGAGAGGCGCTCGTGGTCACCCCCGGCGTCCGTCCCCGATGGGCCGCCGCGAACGATCAGGCGCGTGTCGCGACCCCGGCCGAGGCCCTTGCCGCCGGGGCGACGCATCTGGTCATCGGCAGACCGGTGACCGCCGCCGAAGACCCGGTCGCGGCTCTTGAGCGGATCGTGAGCGAGGGAGGACTCGATGAAGGCTGACGCTCCTATGACTGAAGATGAGGTCAAGGCGGCGCTGGAGGCCGCCGGTGCGATCCTCCACGGCCATTTCAGGCTTTCGAGCGGCAGGCACTCGGGGACCTACGTCCAGTGCGCGCGGATCCTGGAGGACCCGCGGCTGACGACACGCCTGGCCGCGACCGCCGTTCGCCGATTGGCCGGGCATCGTTTCGATCTGGTCGCCTCTCCGGCGGTGGGCGGGATCATCTTCGGGTTTGCGGTGGCACAAGCACTCGACCTCAAGTTCATCTTCAGCGAACGTGAATCGGGAGCCATGCGGTTCCGCCGCTCGTTCTCAGTGCCGGAAGGTGCGCGTGTGCTCATCGTGGAAGACGTGGTCACAACGGGAGGATCGGCTGCTGAGGTCGCCGGGCTGGTCCGCGAGGCCGGAGGCGAAGTCGGCGCGGTGCTCTCCCTCATCGACCGAGGCGGACCCACGTCCTTCGGCGACACGCATGTGTCTCTCTTGAGACTTGAGGTCGACTCTTGGGACCCTTCGGAGTGTGTCCATTGCCGAGCGGGTGAGCCCCTCGACTCTCCCGGGAGTCGCCGGCTCTAGCTGACACTTGGCATCCTCGCAGGTCAGGAGTAACATCCGTTCGTGCATCCCGGTTGTACCCGACCGGAGGATATGCGTACAATCGTTGGGCGTCGAGCACGCACCGTCAATGAGGACGAGGAGGAACCATGGCACTTCCGAACCTTTCGGACGCGGATCGGCAGGCAGCGCTGAAGAAAGCGGCTGAGGCACGGCTGAAGCGCGCCGAGCTTCGCGCGAAGATCAAGGCGGGAGACTTGACGTTCGCGCAGGTCATGGCGAAGACGGAGGATCCCATCGTGGCGCGGATGAAGGTCTCGACGCTCATCGAGAGCCTTCCCGGCTACGGCAAGGCCAAGGCCGCGAAGATCATGGATGACCTCAAGATTTCCGAGAGCCGCCGCGTGCAGGGCCTGGGAGCTCGCCAGCGCGAGGCCCTCATGGCCAAGCTCGGCTAGATTCCACGCGCGAGCGGAATCAGGGGCCAGTGGAGTCAGGGTCAGCCGCTGAGCGAGCGGGCGGCGTGTTCGTGATCTCCGGGCCTTCGGGGGCGGGCAAGGGAACGCTCGTACGAGCGCTATGCGAGAGGGACCCCACACGCTGGCTGTCGGTCTCCGCGACGACGCGCGCACCGCGGCCTGGGGAGTCGGACGGCGTCCACTACGTCTATCTCAGGGACGACGAGTTTGAGCGTGCGATCGCCGCGGGCGGTTTCCTCGAATGGGCGGAAGTGCACGGGAACCGGTACGGGACCCTGCGCTCGGCTGTTGAGGAGCGGGTCGCGGCTGGCGCCACCGTCATCCTCGAGATCGATCCGCAAGGTGCCGAGCAGGTCAAACGCGTCATGCCGTCGGCAGTACTCGTGTTCATCGCGCCTCCGTCGTTCGCTGAGTTGCGGCGGAGGCTGGAAGGCAGGGGGAGCGAGACGCCCGACCAGATCGAACGGCGCCTGAGTCGCGCCGTCTCGGAGCTGGCGATTGCGGAGGCATACGACTATGTGGTAATCAATGACGATGTCCCTCGGGCCGTAGACGAGCTCGAGTGTATCCTCAAGTACAGCGCGCCGTGTGGCGTGCCAGACGCGAAGGACCCCTAGGCCGATGGTAATCAACCCAGAGATAGATCTGCTGCTCGACAAGGTCGACTCGAAGTACACGCTGTGCATCGTCGCGGCGCGCCGGGCGCGTCAGATAAACGACATGCTCCGTGGTGTGCGCGACCAGGCGCTGCTCACGATGCAGTCTTCCGAGATCACCGCACTCACGAAGACCAAGCCGCTCACGAAGGCTCTCGAGGAGATCAGATCAGGCGACGTCAGCTACGAGCGGATCCAAGACAGCTACAAGTAAGCGGTGTGCCGTGTTCGAGCGCGCCGCACTCATCCACTACCACGAGATCGGCCTCAAGGGGCGCAACCGCGTTTCGTTCGAGCGCCGTCTCAGGGAGAACCTCGAGATTGCGCTGCGCCCTCTGGGGTGCACGCGCGTCGAACGCATCTCCAGCAGACTTCTCGCACGAGTCGAAGACGCTGCTCGTGTGGACGATGTGTGCGCACGAGCCGCGGATGTCCCGGGAGTGGCGTACGCCGCCGCCAGCTACGTCACGTCGCGTGAGCCGAGGGACCTGAACGCCGCGGCGCTGCTCGCCGTCGGCGAGAGGCCCGAGGCGCGGACGTTCGCGGTCGAGGCTC
>DASSAH010000278.1:0-1987 GCA_035685585.1 Coriobacteriia bacterium | reverse complement strand
AGCGCCGCGAATCGAGATCGAGTCGGGAGACACCGGTTGACCTTCCTGGAGACGAACGGATTCTCGGGCAACGCTTCATTCTACCCGCCCCTGCGAGCGAACGCACGTTCGACGCCTCCGAGAGGGACGGGGAAGCGCGGATGACCCGGCGACCGGTCGGCCTCACCCGATGAGCAGGGTGAGAGCCGCCGCCTGCAAGCTCGCCGCGTAGAGCACGACGTTGTCTACGCGAGAGGCAAGTGTGCCGAGGACACCGTCATACCATGCGGTCGGCGCCTCGACCCTCAACTCATCTCCGACCCTGACGACCTCGATCGATGGTCGCCGCCACGTGTGGTACGTCTCGTACGCGATGAACTGCTCGCAGATCGACGGCGCGTAGACGCACTGGTACCCGCTGATGATGGTCCGCACGACGCCCGTGTTCAGGTCGACCGCCCGTACGTCGGCGAGCCCCCCTCCCCACTCCGTAAAGACGGCCGTGTCACCGCAGATGTCCGGCTTCTCGCTGCGAGCCGGGCCGCCCACGAGCACCCGGGTCACGCCGCTCTCCAGCTCGAGCAGGTGGATGTCCCCTCCATCGTCGTGCGCGAGGGTCGACTCGTACAATCCGCATGTCGTCCCCGGCTCAACCACCGCGACGGTGCGCGTCTGGCCTGTGGAGAGGTCCCGGCTCATGAGGCGGGCCCGGAACACGCCTTCCTGGGTCCACGCAACGGTGTCGCCCCAGATCGTCGGCGCCCTGTCGTCGGGCCCCGGGCTGATGATCTGCGTGTCGCCGTCGGTAAGGTCGTAGAGGGCTATGACGACGGTGCGGTCCCGGTGCTCCTCCCAAACGACCAGGTCGCCGTAGATGTCGGGGGCGAACGCGTTTGAGACTCCATCCGACAGCGCTCGCGCCCGGCCGGTGGAAAGGTCCTTGATCCACACGACATGCGTTCCACCACTCGAACGCACGTACACCATCCGATCGTCGTTCGTCGCCGGTCTGAGGAACAGCGCATCCGCGTCCGCCACACGGCGAAGCCCCACGCTCCCGAGCGCGTCCGCCGTGCCGTAAGTACCCGCGATGAGCATCGCGACACACAGTGAGGCGACGAACAGGAGCACTCCATGTCGTGACCGCGTCATCCGCTCATCCCGCTTTCGAGCACCGGCCCGCGCCACACGCACGCCCTCCCCGGCACGCATGCGAAGAGACACTCCCAGTATATCTCGGAAAGGCGAGCGGCCTGCTTGAACGTCGCCCACCACCCCGGAATCCGTGTGCGCGACTGGTCACGAGGAATTCACGGCCCCGCAATCCGCACGCAACATCGCGGGTCCAGCATCCATGGCGATCGCTTGGAAGCTCGTTGCCGAGACGGAGGTGGCCCTGTTGGATCTCGCAGTCGCGCTCGACACGGTCTGGGTGCTCGTCGCAGGATCGCTCGTGTTCTTCATGAACCTCGGCTTCGCTTTGGTTGAGTCGGGATTCGCCCGCGCGAAGAACACCGTCAACATCATCTCCAAGAACTTCGTCGTGTTCGCAGTCGCGACGATCGCGTTCTTCGTGATCGGCTGGGGACTCATGTTCGGAGACGGGAACAACCTGTTCGGCCTGGAGGGACTGCTATTCCTGGGCGGCGCCGACAACAGTCCGGCGTCCGGCGAGGCGTATCAGGGCGCGTACGCCGCCATCAGTTGGGCCGAGGTGCCGCTGCTCGCGAAATTCTTCTTCCAGCTCGTCTTCGCGGCGACCGCGGCGACCATCGTCTCTGGCGCGGTCGCCGAGCGCATCAAGTACGTCTCTTTCCTCGTGTTCTCGTTCGTTCTGGTGGCCTTCGTCTACCCCATCGTCGGCCACTGGATCTGGGGTGGGGGCTGGCTCGCCGACCTTGGTTTCTGGGACTTCGCGGGCTCAACGGTGGTGCACTCGACCGGAGCGTGGGCCGCGCTTGCCGGAGTCCTCGTCCTCGGACCGCGCATCGGGAAGTTCGACGCGCAG
>DASSAH010000277.1:0-8097 GCA_035685585.1 Coriobacteriia bacterium | reverse complement strand
TGCGCGAGCGGCTGGCCGAGCGGTCCATCACGCTCGAGATCAAGCCGCCCGCCGTCGAGCGCATCGCAATCGATGGTTTCGACCCGGTCTTCGGCGCGCGTCCGCTCAAGCGTGTCATCCAGCGAGAGGTCGTAGATCGCGTCGCGAAGGCGCTCATCGAAGGGGCGGTCGGCGAGGGCTCGACGGTCACGGTAGACGTGGGCGAGGGCGGCGAGATAGAGGTCAGGTAGGTTCCCCGACAGGGCACTGAGGTGACATCAGATTAGTTGTATTGACAACAGAATAGTTGTATAGTCGGGGCATGGCACAGCTTCGGGACATCGGGGAGGATCTAGTTGCCGCCCGCGCGGCACAAGGCCTCACGCAGCGCGAGCTGGCAGCGAAGCTCGGCGTCCACCAGCAGCAGATCGCGCGCTGGGAACGCGAGCGGTACGGCTGCGTGTCGCTCTCGCGGCTCCAGCGGGTCGCCGATGTGCTGGGCGTGGCGGGGGAGCCGCTGCTGGCTGCCGAGACGCCCGCGGGCTGCGGGGCGACCACCGTCGAAGCGCCGGACGCAACTGCGGTCACACCCGTGCGGGACCTCGGCGAGATCGTCGCCCGCATCAGAGCACACGCGGACGAACTCCAGGAACGCTACGGCGTGACTCGCATCGACGTGTTCGGCTCCTTTGCCCGTGGCGAGCAGACGTCCGAGAGCGACATCGATCTCATCGTCGAGGTCGCCGAGCCCACGCTCGAGACGGTCTTCGGGTCGGAGCGCAGGCTGAAGGAGATCCTGGGCCGCGAGACTCAGGCCGGCTCGCTCCGGGCGATCAATCCACGGGTGAGGAAGAACGTCGAGGAGGATCTGGTCCGTGTGTGGCCGACGCAGTGAGTCCGCCTACGTCGCGGACATGGTCCAGGCGTGCGAGAGGATGCTCGTGTTCGCATCGGGCGCGTCCGACGAGGACTTCATGCGTCACGACCGCCCACATCGGGGAGCCGTGCTGCACGAGCTGATCGTTCTCGGAGAGGCCGCGAAGCACGTGAGCGAGCCTCGTCGAGAGAGGATGCCTGCGATCCCCTGGGCGGACATAACGGGCATGCGGGACAAGCTCGTCCACTACTACCACGGGGTCGACGAGCTGCTCGTGGTGAACGCCGTCCGCACGAGCGTGCCAGCGATACTCCCGCTCCTGTGGACGATGCTCGCCGAGATGGACGCAGCCAACGAGTAGCGTCATGTCCGATTCAGATAGTCGTTTGGTCAGTTGCGCGGTGCCGTTCGCCATGTCGGCACCGCGCCAAAGACAACGGAGGTGATGCCATCATGGCGATCATGCGTTGGGACCCGTTCGGAGAGATGCTGCGCATGCAGCGGGATATGGACCGCATCTTCACGCGGATGGGGAGCGCCGAGGGGCGCGGCGAGAGAGCCGCAGCCGTGGCGTGGATGCCCAAGATCGACGTGAAGAGCAAGGGCGACGACATCGTCGTCCATGCCGAGCTGCCCGGGATCGATCCCGACGAGGTCGAGATCGAAGTCACGGACGGCGTGCTCACTATCAGGGGGGAGCGGAAGGCCGAGGAGGAGCGCGAGGGCGAAGGCTGGCTTATCCGTGAGTCGAGCTACGGCTCGTTCGAGCGCTCGATGGTCCTGCCCGAGGGCGTGGACCCCGGTTCGATCAGCGCCGAGTACACCGACGGCATCCTTGAGGTGCACGTTCCCAAGGCACTCGAGGCCGCCAAGCCCAAGACCACCAAGGTGAGCGTCGGCAAGAAGTAGCCGTCGATGCCGCCTCGGGGGTTGCGAAGCCGGGCCGTTGCGCCCGGCTTCGTGCTGTGGCCGATTCTCCGGGCAGGGTCGAACGGTGATGTGTCGAACACCCCTGTAGATGCCGGTGTCTGCCGTATCGGGGGTTCCGCATGGCGCATGACGGTCCGGAGCCGCCCGTGGGCGAAGGAGCGCATGAAGGTTCGCGCGACCGGATTCACGCGATTCTCGCCGCGACGGCTGACGGGCTCATCGTTCTCGACAAAACGGGAAGGGTCGAGCTGGTCAACGCGGCCGCCGCCGAACTGCTCGGACTCCACACGGACACCGTCATGAGGCGTGTCGTGCCGATCACACAGCTACTTGGCCTCGACGAGACGCCTGACCTCGGTGTCGGCGTTGAGGTGGTGCGTCCCGAGCCCGACCACAGGGTGCTCATGGTCCGCGTCAACCGCATCACGGGTCCCGACAGAGCGCATGAAGGACACGTGATCAGCGTCCGGGACATCACCGCGGAGCGTGAAGCCGCCGTGATGAAGAATGAGTTCGTCTCGACCGTCTCCCACGAACTTCGGACGCCGCTCACATCGATCAAAGGCTACGTCGATCTCATCGTCGACGGGGATGCGGGTGAGATCAACGAGGTCCAGCGGGAGTTCCTCGGCATCGTCCAGGAGAACTCGAATCGCTTGGTCTCGCTCATCAACGACATGCTCGACATCTCTCGCATCGAATCAGGACGCGTGCACCTACGAGTGGACCCGCTCGACATCCCTGAGGTCATCCAGGGAGTGATCGAGACGTTTCGGACGGTTGCGAAGAGTTCCGGCATCGAACTCTCCAGCGTGACTGAGGGACCGGTGGCCCGAGCGGCCGGAGACCGGGACCGCATCGGTCAAGTACTCATGAACCTGGTGAGTAACGCCATCAAGTACTCGCCGGGGGGAGGCGCCGTGACCGTGCGCGCTCGCCAGAACGGCGACTACGTCATGGTCTCCGTGCGCGACACGGGAATCGGGATCGCGCCGGAGGACCAGGAGCGCCTGTTCAGCAAGTTCTACCGGGTCGACTCGTCGCTCACGCGCGAGATAGGAGGCACGGGGCTCGGCCTTTCCATCTGCAAGAGCGTCGTCGAGCTCCTCGGGGGAGAGGTCGGCTGCGAAAGCGAGGCGGGGAAGGGCTCGACATTCTGGTTCACGCTGCCCGCGGCGTCGTGCGAACTCGTGCGGAGGCCTGAGCTCGAAGGCCCGCTCGGGGCGGCGGGCGGACTCGTGCTGGTGATCGACCGGGACCCGTACACCTGCGAGCTGATCGGCACGTACCTGCGCAAGCGCGGCTACGAGGTCGCGTACGCCCACAACGCCGTCGAGGGTTTTGACATGGCGTTGCGGACGCGTCCGCGCGCCATCACCCTCGACGTGATGCTTGAGGGTGATGACGGCTTCGTGCTGCTGCAGCGGCTCAAGGACGATCCGCAGGTACGCGACATCCCTGTCGTCGTGCTCTCGATCGTGTGTGATGAGGGTCGCAGTCTGCGGCTCGGGGCGGCCGACTACCTCGAGAAGCCCATCAACCACGAGCGGTTCACGAAGGTCGTGGACGGCCTCGTGGGCGGGCAGGACGCGCCACTCGTGCTCGTGGTCGATGACGACCGGGCGATTGTGCGTGCGATGAGTGACATGCTGCGGGCCAAGGGGTTCGCGACGATCGCGGCCTACGACGGCAGGGAGGCGATGGCGGCGATCGCGGAGTACCGCCCGGACCTGGTGCTGCTCGACCTGCGCATGCCGGTCATGGACGGGTACCAGGTGATACAGGAGGTCAAGAGCGCCGAGGCGACGAAGGACATCCCCATCGTGGTGATGACCGCGCACCGCATCGACCGTGAGCGCACCGAGCTGTTGGCGCATGCGGCGGATCAGCTGCGCAAACCGTTCGCGGTCGAGGAGCTTGCTGTCCGTGTCGAGCGCCATCTCGCGGAGGAGGGGTGATCCGGTGGGCCGGATTCTTGTGGTCGACGACGAGCCGGACATCGTGAGGCTCGTGTCGTTCTCGCTCCAACGCAACGGGCACGAGGTGCTTCAGGCGACCGATGCCGTCTCGGGGATACAGCTCGCTACGCAGATGCTGCCCGACTTGATCCTGATGGACGTCATGATGCCGGTCATGAGCGGATACGACGCGCTCGACCAGCTGAAGGCCGACCCGGCCACGCGGGACATCCCGGTGATCATGCTCTCGGCCAAGAGTCAGCACTACGAGCAGGAGGAGGGGCTTCGGCGCGGTGCGCTGAGGTATGTCTGCAAGCCGTTCACGCCGCGAGAGCTGGCCGAGACGGTGAACTCCATCCTCGAGGGTCACGACGGAGGAGAGGTGCGATCCGATGGCGCGTAAGATACTCGCGGTCGATGACGAGCCGGATATCGTACGCCTGGTCACGGCGGCGCTGACCGCGCGGGGGTACGAGGTGATCAGCGCGGCCGACGGCGAGGAGGCCCTCGACAAGGCCGTGCTCGAGAAGCCCGACCTCATCGTGCTGGATATCATGATGCCGAAGATGGACGGGCGCGAGGTCGCCCGGAGGCTTGCCGCCAAGCCCGCGACCGCGAAGATACCGATCGTCTTCCTCTCGGCCATCGGTGACCTCGACAGCCAGCTCGACACGCTCGAGGAACTCAGGGGCGTCGAGTACCTCACCAAACCGTTCGACGTGAGGGAGCTGGCCGAGTACGTGGACGCGATGCTCGACCCGTCGAAGCGCGCCGAACTCTCCCGGCAGCGCGCCAGGCAGGTCGGCAAGCTCCGGACGATGGTCGACATCATGCATCGCAGACGCCAGGGCAGCTAGCTGTCCTAGCGGTCCGCCAGCGTTCCTCCGCGCGCCGCGCGCCGCATGGCCGCGCCGCGAATGCCTGGGTATATCCAAGGTAGCCGGCACGTGCCGTTCGCCGCGGAGGAGGAATCTGGGATGAGTGACAAGCCTGACATGGACACGGCCGAGTTCCGCAAGATGCTCAAGGCCATCGGAGAGTCCGCGGACGTGCGCGCGGTCTTCGGCGAGCCGACGGTCTCGGGGGACCGAGTCGTGATACCCGTCGCTCGCGTGCGTCACAGCGGCGCCGGCGGCTTCGGCGGGGAAGCCGGTGACGTGAGCGGACACGAATGCACGCCCGAGTGTCCGCCTGGGTGTTGCGACGGTTCGCCGGAAGGAGCAGGAGCCCAGATGGGGTTCGGGTACACGGTCGCGGCCGAGCCGGTCGGGGTCATCGAGGTGACCGCTGACGACGTGTACTGGATCCCGACGCTCGACGTGAACCGGCTCGCCGTGATCGGCGCCATCGCCGGGGCGGTCGTCGTGGTCGCGTTCGTGCTCGGCCGCGTCGTGCGCCGCTAACCGCCGGCATCCGCTGGTCTTCGATGGATGAACTCGCGACAGCGGGGCTCCCGATCAAGGTATGGGGGTCCGGCATCGACGACGATGCGCTCGCGCAGGCGCGCAACCTCGCACGCCTCCCGTTCGCGTTTCGGCACGTCGCGGTGATGCCTGACGCGCACGTCGGCTACGGCATGCCGATCGGTGGGGTGCTCGCGACCTTCGGCCAGGTGATCCCCCATGCCGTCGGACTGGACATCGGTTGTGGCGTGCGCGGGTGGAACACGAACCTGCCGCTTGCCGAGTTCTCGCGGGTGCGCGACATCGTCCTGAACGACATCCAGCGATCCGTGCCGACCGGATTTGAGTGGCACCGGACCGCTCAAGACGACCGCACCACGCTCTTCGACGATGTGCCCGATGTGGCGGTCTTGCGCGCCGAGGTCCACAAGGCGGTGCGCCAGGTGGGCACGCTCGGTGGCGGGAACCACTTCATCGAAGCGCAGGTCGACCCCAACGGTACGGTGTGGATGATGGTGCATTCGGGTAGCCGCAACCTCGGCAAGCAGATGGCCGAGCACTACGACCGGCTCGCTCGGGAAGAGAACCGGGCCTCCCACTCTCCGGTTCCTGCCGAGTGGGGCCTTGCGCACCTCGCCGCCGGCTCGGGACTTGGCGCGGAGTACCTCGAAGTCATGGGGTTCTGCCTGCGGTTTGCTCGGGAGAATCGCAGGCTGATGGCAGACGCCGCTCGCGCGGCGATCGAGCGGCGTCTTCCGGGCGTCTCTCCGGGGGACGACATCGACGTCCACCACAACTACGCAGCGGTTGAGGAGCACTTCGGCGAGCGTGTCGTCGTCCACCGCAAAGGGGCTGTGCGCGCGAGAGGGATGGTGCTCGTTCCGGGCTCGATGGGCACGGCCTCGTATGTCTGCCGCGGGCTCGCCAACCCGGAGTCGTTCGAGTCGTGCAGCCACGGCGCCGGGCGCGCCATGGGGCGCAAGGCCGCGATGCGCGCATTCCCGCGGGAGCGCGTGATACGGGAACTCCAGGAGGCGGGGATACGCGTGTTCAAGGCCAACAAGCGCGACCTCTCGGAGGAGGCGCCCGCCGCCTACAAGGACATCGAAGACGTCATGCGGCACCAGAGCGACCTCGTGGAGCCCCTGGTGCGGTTGAGGCCCATCGGGGTCATCAAAGGGTAGAGGCGGCGTGACCGGACAAGGGAAGGGTCTCATACGCGCACTTGTCAGGTGCGAGTTTTGCTCTTGACTGCTCGGGAGGGGCGGTCCACTATGGGCAGACCACGGGGAGGGGATTCCCGGCGGCATCTGGCGCGACGCGCCCTACGCGCGAAGGGAGGTGCGACAACGACGATCATGGTCGGCTCACCGGTGTTCGTGATGATGATGGACATGATGATGACCCAGCCCGGGTCTTCTCGCGCGTGCGAGAGTTCCGGGCTCCTCGGCCACCCGGCCGCGGCGTAGGCCGGGTACATCTACCGTCATCAGCAGTCACGACACGGAGAGTGAGAACCATGAGCGGACATGTCGCACCTCGATTCGACACGGTCGCCGTCCACGGCGGCGCGAAGCCGGACCCGGCTACGGGCTCTCGGGCGGTACCCATCCACCAGACCGTCGCGTACAACTTCCGGGACACGGACCACGCGGCCGACCTGTTCGGTCTGCGCGAGTTCGGTAACATCTACTCACGCATCATGAACCCGACGAACGACGTCCTCGAGCAGCGCGTCGCGGCGCTTGAGGGCGGGACGGCGGCGTTGGGTACGGCATCCGGCCACGCCGCGGAGGTGCTCGCGATCCTCAACGTCGCGGGGGCGGGGGACTCCATCGTGAGTTCGACGTCGCTCTACGGCGGGACGTGGAATATCTTCCTGCACACGTTCCGGAAGCTCGGCATAGAGGTCCGGTTCGTCGAGACGACCGACACCGAAGGGTTCGTGCGTGCCTCCGACCCCACGACCAAGGCGTGGTTCGTCGAGACCATCGGAAATCCGAGACTCGACGTGCCCGACCTCGCGGGTCTGGCTGACGCCGGACGCTCGCTTAACATTCCGCTGGTCGTCGACAGCACATTCGCGACCCCGTATCACTGCACGCCGGTCGAGCATGGCGCCGCTGTCGTCATCCATTCACTCACCAAGTGGCTGGGCGGGCACGGCACGAGCATCGGAGGGCTCATCGTCGACGGGGGGAACTTCGACTGGGGCGGCGGACGTCACCCGTGGTTCACCGAGCCCGACCCGAGCTATCACGGCCTGAAGTACTGGGACGTGTTCGGCGACTTTCCGGGCCTGGGCAACGTCGCCTTCGCGATCAAGGCGCGCGTCCAGCTTCAGCGCGACATCGGCGCGTCGCTCTCGCCCTTCAACGCGCAGCAGTTCTTGCTTGGCATCGAGACGCTCTCGCTCAGGATGCAGCGCCATTCGGACAACGCGCTTGCGGTGGCGCGCTGGCTTGCCGAGCACCCGAAGGTCGCATGGGTCGTCTATCCGGGTCTTGACGACCACCCCACCAGGGAGAACGCCGAGCGCTATCTGCGAAACGGCTTCGGTGGCGTCGTGGTCTTCGGTGTGAAGGGCGGCAAGGAGGCGGGCCGGGCGCTCATCGACGGCGTCGAGCTCTTCAGCCACGTCGCCAACGTCGGGGACGCGAAGTCGCTCATCATCCATCCCGCCACGACGACCCACAGTCAGCTCGGCGCCGAGGAACTCGAGCGCGCCGGCATCGCCGAGGAGCTCGTGCGGCTCTCAGTGGGAATCGAGGACATCGCGGACATCATCGACGACCTCGAACGGGCGCTGGAGAGGGTGTAGCGCTGTGGGATCAGCGGAGCTGAGCCAGGGGGCGCGCGCGAGGCCCCCATCGGCGTCCGGCCCGAAGGTGCTCGAGCTCGCCGGCGGTCTTGACCTCGCGTCAGGCCGCCGGCTTGAGCACGTCCAGGT
>DASSAH010000276.1:0-1586 GCA_035685585.1 Coriobacteriia bacterium | reverse complement strand
CATGCAGCTTGTCCAGGTACGCGGCCCACTCGGTGCCTTCCAGCTCGGACTCGATGCCGATCGCATTCAGGTCGCTCTGCACCAGCTGCATGATGTCCTCGTGACCCGCCCCACTGTTGTAGGACAGCGTGACAACGGGGAAGCCCTCGCCGTCCGGATAGCCGGCCTCGGTCAGCAGAGCCTTCGCCTCGTCGACGTCGTACCGCGCGTAGGGGAAGCCGCCCTCCTGGAAGCCCGGCATGCCCTTCGGGACGATACCCGTCGCGGGTTCACGCGTGTCCTCGAAGAGCGTCGTGCAGATCGCCTGGCGATCGATTGCCAGCGACAGAGCCCTGCGCACCAACGGGTCGCTCAACACTTCGTGCTCGTTGTTCACGAGAAGGAAGTAGGTCGCGAGTTCGGTGCCGAGCGACACCTGCTCGCCCGGGTTGACCGTGTAGCCGTCCGGGCTCTCGCCATGCGTGTCGATCGTGGTCTGGATCTGACCCGACGGGATACTGGTGAAGTCGATGTTACCCGCCTGGAACTCGAGGAACGCCGTATCTTCATCGGCAAGTATCTTGAACTCGATGCCGTCGATGTACGGCGCGTCGCCGTAGTAATCCTCGAACCTTTCAACCTTGATGTACTGGTCGCGCGCCCACGGCTCTGACATCTTGAACGGGCCGTTGCCGATGGGCATCTCGCCGAAATCGCCCGCCTCGACGGCCTCACTGGGAACAGGAGCGAGCGCGGGGTGCCCTACGACGTACTCGAAGTCGGCGAACGCGTAGTTGAGCGTAACCTCGAGCGTGTAGTCATCGACGACCCTGACGCCCTCGAGCTCGGTCGCCGTGCCAGCCTGCATCTCCTCGTAACCCTTCACGGCTGAGAGGTGGTACGAGATCTCCGAGGCGTTCTCAGGATTCGAGATCCTCTCCCATGCGTACTTGAAGTCCTGGGCCGTCACATCGCTGCCGTCATGGAACTTCGCGCCCTGGACGAGGTTGAACGTCCAGACGGTCGCGTCTTCGTTCGGCTCCCACGTCTCCGCCGCGGCCGGCATCACCACGGAGGTGACCGGATCGAACGTGACCAGGCTGTCGAAGAGCACCTGGCCGACTTGCGTACCCTCAGACTCCTGGAGGTTTATCGGGTCGATGTACGCGGGCTCGGTGATGAAGTAGTAGAACGTACCGCCCTGCACTGGCACTTCAGCAGCAGGCTCTTCGGCCGGCTCCTCCCTCGCACACCCCGCCAGTCCGGGCATCGCGAGAGCGAGCCCCAAGACCAGGAGTAGCGCGACGGACTTCCTCAGTCTCTGTGACGACATACTGCCTCCTTTCTTACGACAGACAGCTGATGGCGATCGCGGCCCAACGTGCCGTTCACTCCGTCGTGGGCCGTACCACCCGCGACGCCGTCAACCAAGGGCTACACGCCTGAACAGGGTAAGTGTCCGCCTGTTGCGGGGAGATGGCAAGTCTCGCGGCTCCCCTGCCGGTGCTACCTGATGAGGCGGGCATACGCAAAGACACGGACCTGCGTATCAGGCCGTCGTCTCATGCGCACAGACGCAGATTCGGGGGCTCGCTAGCCACCCGGCG
>DASSAH010000275.1:0-2065 GCA_035685585.1 Coriobacteriia bacterium | reverse complement strand
CGCTCCGAACCCGTACTCGTCGTGCTCGTAGGAGTTCACGACCTGCTCACCGCCGCGAACGCCGGGAACGGCCCTCGGAGAGACGCCGGACTCGGTGACGCGGTAGCGCGCGTACTCGTCGACCTCGCCTTCGGTGATGAGCTCCCCGCGGTCGATGTGGACGGCCGAGACGTCGAACGGTGCGATCGACCGCCGGTTGTCGGAGAGGTACGAGTCACCCAGGATGACGACCGGGGTCTGCAGGGTGTCCGCGAGGTTGAACGCCTGCCATGTCAGGGCGAAGGCCTCCTCGTGATCGCCGGGGGCGAGGACGACACGCGGGAACTCGCCCTGCGACGCATGGATGACGAAGCGCAGGTCGCTTTGTTCGGTCCACGTGGGCATCCCTGTCGCGGGACCGGGACGGCTGAGCACGCCGACGACGACAGCCGACTCGCTGACCCCGGCCAGCCCGAAGGCCTCGACCATGAGGGAGAACCCCCCTCCCGACGTCGCGCACATCGAGCGCGTTCCGCCGAACGCGCCGCCGACGACCATGTTCATCGCTGCGATCTCGTCCTCTGTGTGCTTGACGACGATGCCGTAGCGCTCCGCGTTCGCGGCGAAGAAGTGGAGCAGGCTCGACGCGGGGGTCATCGGATACGCGCAGTACAGGCCGATTCCGGCCGCGATCGCCGCTGCTCCCATGGCCTCGTTGCCGTCGACGAGGATCCGCGTGTCCTCGCGGTCGAGCGGGAGCAGGTCGTACGGGAACGCGCACGGATGGCTCCGGGCGTGCTCGTATCCCGCGGACGCGCAGGCGATGTTCTGCTCGGCGACGGCGGGCGCCTTGTGCGCGAACTGCTGCGCGATGGAGCGGGTGAGGTAGTCGAGGGGGAATCGCATGTGACCGAGGACGGCCCCGAGCGCCGCGATGTTGCGCATGATGGGGATGCCACCGGCTTCGTAGACGATGTCTTTGAGCGGCACCGGCACCGCGCAGACGTCGCCGGGCATGTCGTCAACGGAGCTCATGTCGAAGTCGGCGGGGTCGTAGATGATGGCCCCGCCTTCTGTCAGCTCCTTGCGATGCAGGATGGCGGTGTCACGGTCGAGCGCGACAAGGATGTCAACCGGTTCCACGTGACT
The DNA here is from genome assembly GCA_035685585.1 of Coriobacteriia bacterium. Lineage (GTDB taxonomy): Bacteria > Actinomycetota > Coriobacteriia > Anaerosomatales > SLCP01 > DASSAH01. The sequence goes on along the minus strand of DASSAH010000275.1, from coordinate 937 downwards.
GAACGTGCGCTCGGACGAGATGCGCAGATGGTAGTTGTTGTGACCGCCCCTGATGAGGGACGGGTACTCTGTGAGGTCGCAGGTCTCGTAGCCTGCTCGCATGAACAGGCGGGCGAGTGTCTGTCCAGCCGCCTTGATACCAAAGCCGGCTGGTCCGCCGATCTTGACGCGTACCTCGACGGGAACCTGCTCGCGTTCGTCCATCGGCAGCTCCTCTTTGGTGTTTTCGACCGGTCGTGCCGTTGAGCAATACGGTAGGGTTCTTTCCCGTTGACGGCTGGGTACGTCGGGCGTGCCGGCGGCGGCGTGCGATAATCGCGGTGCGGGACAAGAGATGGAGGCGCGGGTGGCGGGCGAAGGCGGAAAGACGGTTGTCCTCGGAGTGACGGGGTGCATCGCCGCGTACAAGGCGTGCGAGATCGTTCGCGCGCTCACGCGGACGGACGCACGGGTGAAGGTCATCATGACGAAAGCGGCGACACGCTTCGTCGGACCTCTGACGTTTCGCACGCTCACCGGCGAGCCGGTAGTGACCTCACTCTGGGACGAGACGACCGCGTCGCGGGTCTTCCACGTGTCTCTCGCCGACGAGGCCGATGTCTTCGCTGTCGCCCCGTGTACCGCGAACGTGCTCGCCAGGCTCGCTCACGGTCTGGCCGACGACATGCTGACGACCGCCGCGCTCGCCACGGACGCTCCGCTCGTGCTCGCGCCCGCGATGAACACCAGGATGTGGCGGAGTGAGGCGACTCAGGCGAACCTCTCGGCGTTACGGGGCCGAGGCGCCATCGTGATCGAGCCCGCCTCGGGTGAGCTGGCGTGCGGTGACGCTGGCGAAGGCCGACTCGCGGAAGTGAGCGGGATCGTAGCGGCTATAGCGGCCGAACTCGCGCGCGCCCGTGATCTCGTGGGCGTGCGCCTGCTCGTGACGGCGGGG
>DASSAH010000274.1:0-4165 GCA_035685585.1 Coriobacteriia bacterium | reverse complement strand
GCGAGAGGCTGGTGTGACCGCTCTCTTCGGCGAGAAGTACGGGGAGTTTGTCCGTGTGCTGGAAGTCGGCAACTTCAGCAAGGAACTGTGCGGGGGGACGCACGTCGCCTGGACCACGGAGATCGGCTTGTTGCGAATCGTCTCCGAGGGGAGCGTGGGAGCGAGCCTGCGCCGCGTGGAGGCCGTGACTTCGTTCGACGCACTGGCGCATGTCGAGCGCGAGGAAGACGAGCTCATGCAGGCGGCGGCGCTTCTCAGAGCGCAGCGCTTCGACGTCTCCGAGCGGGTCGGCGCGCTCGTCCGGCGTGTCAAGGACCTGGAGGCCGCTGCCCAGCGGAGCAGCGCGGCGCTCGCGGAGGACGGCCTGACTGACGTGCTCGCGGGCGCGTCCGATGTGGGGTACCCGCTCGTGGTTGCGCGCCTCCCTGACATGGACGCAAAGCAGCTCCGAACCGTTGCGGACGAGCTCCGAGCGCGGCTTCGCGGCGGGGCCGTCGTGCTGGCCACGGTGGGGCCGGACGGAGGCTTGCCGCTGTTGCTCGCCGCGGGGTCGGACGCCGCGGTCGCGGCGGGGTTTGACGCCGGGGCCGTCATCCGCACGATCGCTCCGCGCATCGAAGGCGGCGGAGGAGGCAAGCCGCAGATGGCGCAGGCCGGCGGGAAGGACGCCGCTGGAATCGATGGCGCGCTTGCCGAGGCACGCTCGATGCTCGGAGCGGGGGAGTAGCGTGCGGGTGCTCGCGCTCGACATCGGCAGCCGGCGCATCGGGGTCGCCATGTCCGACGCGGATGGCACGGTCGCCTCACCGCTCATGGTGCTCGACGCCGGGGCGTACGCCCCGCGGCGGGTAGGAGAGCTTGTCGCAGAACACGGCGTCGGTCTCGTCGTCGTGGGACTCCCGCTCACGCTCGGCGGAGAGGAAGGTCCTCAGGCGGCCGCCGTGCGCCGATCCGCGGCCGAGATCGCCGGTCACATCGGCGTGCCCATCACGTACTACGACGAGCGCCTGACCAGCGCTGAGGCCCACAAGGCGATGGCGCCCGGCGTGTCGTCGCGCGAACGGCGCGGGCTCGTCGACAAGGTGGCCGCGGCGATGCTCCTGCAGGCGTTCCTCGACAGCCGCCGGGCGGGAGCGTGTACAGACGACGACATCAAGGAGCAGGATGACCACCAGAGTTGAGGGCATTGACGCGCCTGAGCGCGAGTACGGCCGACGAGGTCGCCGGCGTCCCGGGAGACGCGTGCGTGCAGTCATCGCCACCGTCGTGGCGGTCGGCGCCGTGATCGCGGCAGTAGGAGCCGGGTCAGCATGGTATCTCCTGGTGCGCCCGGATGTCGCGGGGGTGGCGCCAGGGCAGCCGGTCTCCGTCGAGATCGAGCAGGGCGCCTCGACCGCCGCGATCGCCGCGCAGTTGTCCGGTGCCGGCGTGGTGCCCAACGCGAACCGCTTCCGCCTCGAGGCGCGACGTCTCGGCGCCGACAACCAGCTTCGCGCCGGCGTCTACGACCTGGAGACGGGGATGACCTACGAGGAGGTCATCTCGCTCCTCGCAAACGGGCCGCTGATCACCTACGTCACGGTCACCATCCCCGAGGGGTGGACCATCCCCGAGGTCGCTGAGCGGGTCGAGCGCGACACGGGAATCGCGGCCGAGGAGTTCGAGGCGCTCGCCGAGAGCGGGTTCGCTGAGTTCCCGCGAGCGTACCTGCGCGACGTCGAGGGGTCGCTCCAGGGCTACCTGTTCCCCAAGACCTACCGGGTCGAAGAGGGGATGACCGCACGTGAGGTCATCAACATGATGCTCGACCAGTTCGAGACCGAGCTTGCCGAGGTGGACGTCGCCGCCGCCGAGGCGCGGGGACTCTCTCTCCACGAACTGGTGACCCTCGCTTCGCTGATCGAGCGCGAGACGAGGGTCGCTCAGGAGCGACCTCTGGTGTCCTCGGTCATCCATAACCGGCTCGAGAAGGGCATGCGACTGCAGATCGACGCCACCATCGAGTACGTCCTCCCGGGCACGCGCGTGAGGCTGAGCTATGAGGACCTGCAGATCGACAGCCCGTACAACACCTATCGCTACGCGGGTCTGCCGCCCGGTCCGATCGCCAACCCCGGGCTCGCGTCGCTCAAGGCCGCTGCCGCTCCGGCCGACACAGACTACATCTACTACGTGCTCACCGGTCTGGACGGGTCGCACACGTTCACAGTGACATACGAGGAGTTTCTCCGCGCCAAGGAGCGCTCCAGGGAGGTGCTGGGCGAATAACATGGACACCGCGCGTAACACTCACGCAATCAGGATCGAAGGAGCGCGGAAGACCTACGGCCGCAATGGCGGGGTCGCCGCGGTCTCCGGCGTCAGCCTCACGATGGGACGAGGTTCCATCCACGGGTTGCTCGGGCCGAACGGAGCCGGGAAGACCACGACGCTCAAGATGCTCCTCGGGTTGGTCACGCCCTCGGGGGGCGAGTTCGAGATACTCGGCGAACCGTCTGGTCCCGCCGTCCGAGCGCGCGTGGGCTTCCTCCCCGAGCAGCCGTACTTCTCCCCGCTGCTGACCGCCGGCGAGTTGCTGATGCTGCACGGACGGCTGTCAGGCATGCGCGCGTCCGAGGTCTCGTCGCGATCGGCCCAGCTCCTTGCCGACGTCGGTCTTGAGGGCAAGGCCGACACGCGCCTCGCCGCGTTCTCTCGCGGCATGCTCCAGCGGGCCGGGATCGCACAGGCGCTGATTGCCGCCCCGGAAGTCGTGGTCCTCGACGAACCGGCATCCGGTCTCGACCCCGTGGGGCAGCGCGATGTGCGTGACATCATGATGCGCCTCGCCGAGCAGGGTACGTCGGTGCTGCTGTCCTCGCACCGGCTCTCGGAGGTGGAGGCCGTCTGCGACGAGGTGACGATATTGAACCACGGGACGGTAGCCGCCGAAGGGAGGATCGACGACCTGCTGAACGTCGCGGGACGGACCTCGGTCAGGACCCGGGGCGCCGCACCAGCGCTGCCCGCCGAGATCCAGAGCTTGATGGAGGACGTGGCCGTCTCGGGGAACGTGTGGGTGTTCTCGGTGCCGGAGTCCGCGGTCCGAGCGGTCGTCGACGTCTTGGACGACCACGACTGGGTCATCGAGTCGGTGGTGCCGAAGCGTCAGTCCCTCGAGGAGTACTTCGCGCGGATGCTCGACCGATCGCGCGAAGGCGCCGAGGCGGAGGGGGGGCTGTCATGAGCCGGATCGTTGCGGTCGCACGCGCTGTCGTCGCCGACGCCATCAGGCGCAGAATCGTCTGGGTCGTCGCTCTGTTCTCGCTCGTCCTCGCGGCTGTCATCCCCGCATTGCCGAGCTATGGCGTCGGGGTGGCCGACGCGGTGTATCGCGAGATCGCGCTCGCGATGACATACGTGGCGGCGATCGTGGTGGCGCTCGTGCTGTCCGTCGCCCGCATTCCTGGAGAGATCGAGCGACGCACGCTCTACACGCTGCTCACGCGTGACGTACGGCGGTGGGAGTATGTGTGCGGCACGTGGGCCGGGATAGCGTTCACGCTTGCCGTAGCGGTGCTCGTGTTCGGCACCATCGTCTTCGCTGTCGGCTGGGTGGTCTATGGTGCGCCCATGTGGCAGCTCTGGCAGGGCGCGCTCGCGATCTGGATGCAGGCGGCGATCGTCGCGGCGCTCGCGGTCGCGGTGTCGACCGTCACCATCCCGGTCATCGTCGCCGTTGGTTCGCTGGCGTTCCTGTTCATCGCGCAGGTGCGTGCCGACCTGCTCGGCGGACCGGGTCATCCTCTGTGGAACCTCTACCCGTCGCTTGACACGTTCAACATCATCGCCCCGGTAGCGCACGGTGCGGGCGTACCACTCGCCTATGTCGCGACCATGGCCTTCGCGTTCCTCGCGTGGACGGCGGCGCTCCTCACGTTCGGGGCGCTCGGCTTCTCGAGGCGAGACCTCTGATGGACCGCATCATGCGCTCGCGCGCGCTCGCGCTCCTGCTCGCCGGTGTCTTCCTGGCGCTCGCGCTTGCCGGTCAGGCCGTCGCCGGCACCCTTGTGCCCGCGTCCGAGAAGGGGGGCGCCGGAGCGGCGATCGAGCGGGCGGGCTTCTCGTATCTGACCGGCATCCGGACGTATGCGGCAGCCGTGCTCTGGAACCGCCTCGACGCTCT
>DASSAH010000273.1:0-5317 GCA_035685585.1 Coriobacteriia bacterium | reverse complement strand
CCGCTCGGCTATACCGGACATCAGCCCCGGTTCGACCGCTCGTACGAGGCGCCCGCGGACGCGCGGAGGGTGATCGCTCGGCTCGACCCCTGGCGCGCCGCGTTCAGAGAGCGTGACGGCATCTCGTGGGTGCACGCCGCGGACGAGTTCTACCTCAACGCCGCCCTCGAGGTGCCCCCCGCGCCGATGTACGACGGGTTTCCGCAGTTCGAGAACGGAATCGGACTGCTCCGCACGTTCATGGACGGCGTTCTTGCCGGTACCGGAGGAGTAGACGTCCTCCGGCCCCCCGCAGGACACTCGAAACGGCCTGTCGTCGTGACCGGGACGCTCTTCGCTCCAGCGCTCGAGACGCTGCTCGGCTCGATCTCCCGGGCCGACGTCGAGGTTCTCGGGGTGGGAAACGCGTTCTTCGGCGGCAACGTCTCGGTCGCTGGCCTGCTCACCGGCGCGGACGTCGCCGCCACGCTCACTGGCGCCGACAGTGACGCGCGCTACCTGCTTCCGTCGTGTATGTTCAACGATGAGGGGCTGACTATCGACGGGATGACCGTGGGTGAGATCGCCGTGGCTGGCGCGCGTCACGTCGAGGTTCACCCCGCCGATGCGGGCGGTCTGCTCTCTGGTATCCTATGACGTCCGGCCTGTCCGGGTCGTGGTCCCTCCAGAGCCAGGAGCGGCAGTGGCACTTCCCATCGTAGCGGTCGTCGGCCGTCCCAACGTAGGCAAGTCGACCCTGGTCAACCGCATCGCTGAGCGGGCGGACGCCATCGTGCACGAACAGCCCGGCGTCACGCGTGACCGCAGTTATCACCGCGCGGAGTGGAACGGTCGCGGATTCCTGTTGGTGGACACGGGCGGCATCGAACGCTCGCCGGACGATCCGTTCGCCGAGTCGATCACCGCCCAGGCGCTTCTCGCCGCCGAGGAATCCGACGTCATCATCGTGCTCGTCGACGGCACCACCGGCGTGACCGCTGGCGACCAGGACGTGGCACGCACCCTCAAGCGGTCAGAGCGCCCGGTGTTCCTGGTGGTGAACAAGGTCGACACTCCGGGACGTGAGGAGTCGAGACACGAGTTCTGGGCGCTTGGTCTGGGGGAACCGTGGGCCGTGTCCGCGCTGCACGGTCACGGGACCGGGGACCTGTTAGACGCGATCGTGGACGCGTTGCCGAGTCCTCGCGTGGAGCCGGTCTCGAACACGGTAGACGTTGCCATCATCGGCAAGCCTAACGCGGGCAAGTCCTCGCTTCTGAATCGTCTCGCCGGCACGGACCGCGCGATCGTGAGCGAGGTCCCGGGGACGACCCGCGACGCTCTCGACATCGTTGTGGAGCGCGGTGAGACCCACTACCGATTCGTCGACACCGCCGGTATCCGGCGCAAGGCCAAGATTGACGCAGCGGTCGAATACTACGGCTTCGTGCGTGCGATGCGCGCGATCGACCGGGCCGACATCGCGCTGCTCGTCATCGACGCCACCACCGGCGTGACCGACCAAGACCAACGGGTCGCGCGCTTCGCGGCCGAGCGTGCGTGCGGTCTGATAGTCGTGCTCAACAAGTGGGACCTGGTCACGGACGACGACTGGCGCGAGGAGCTTGGGTTCCAGGTCGAGGAGCGCCTGGGATTCGTGTCATTCGCTCCGGTGTTGCGGATGAGCGCGCTGACGGGCGCAAAGGTCGACCGCACGTTTCGGGCGCTTTCGTCCGTCTGGGAGAGCTACACCCAGACCATCTCCACGAGCTCGCTGAACCGTCTGCTCACTGAGATGCGCGAGTTCGGTCACAGCGTGAGCCGGGGCGGGAGGACGTTGCGGCTGCGGTACGTGACGCAGACAGGCACCGCTCCGCCGGAGTTCACTCTCTTCGCAAACCATCCCGTCCTCGTGGACGACGCCTTCCGCCGCTACGTGGAGAACCGCTTTCGCGGTGCGTTCGAGCTGACCGGCACACCCATCGTGCTCAAGTTCCGGCGGCAGGAGTAGCCGATGGCCGCAGTCGTCGAAGTGGCGGCGGTGCTGGTCGCCTCCTACCTGATCGGTGCGATCCCGTTCGCGGTGATCGTCGGCCGCGTGTTCTACCGGACCGACGTGCGCGAGCTTGGATCCGGCAACACGGGCGCCACGAACGTGTTGCGGGTCCTCGGACCCAAGGCGGGCATCGCGGTACTCCTGCTCGACATGCTCAAAGGCGTCGCCGCCGCGGCGCTCGCGCTGGCATGGGCGTCAGCCGCATCGATGCCCGAGGCACGCGACTGGGTTCTGATCGGGGCGTCGTTCGCCGCAGTCCTCGGCCACAGCTACTCGCCGTTCCTCCGCTTCCGCGGAGGGAAAGGAGTGGCGACCGCTGCAGGCGCGCTTCTGCTCGTGACGCCTCTCGTCTGGCCGATCGTGCTCGCGGTGTTCATTGCGGTCGTCGCCTTCACCAGGATGGCGAGTCTGGGCTCCGTGACCATCGCCGCGATCTTCCCGGCGCTCGTGTTCGTGTTCTACGGTGACCGGACGGCGCTCGTCATCTTCTCGGCCGTCGCGGCGTCGCTCGTGATCTGGCGACACCGGGCCAACATCGGACGTATTGTGCGCGGCGAGGAGCCTACGATAGCCTTCAGGGACAGACGCGGAGGCGACAGGGAGGATTCCCGGTGACGAACGCAGCGGTCATCGGCGCCGGATCGTGGGGCACCGCAATCGCGTGTGTGCTCGGGTCGAAAGGTGTCCGGACGGCTGTGTGGGCGCGCAGTCAAGACGTCGTTGACGGCATCGCCTCCGAGGGACGCAACCCGCGCTACCTGAGCGACGTCGCTCTGCCGCCTTCCGTGTGGGCGACAACCGATCTTGAGGGCGCCGTTGCAGGCGCGGACGTGATGATCGTCGCGACGCCGTCTGTCGCGGTCCGGCAGACCGCGAGCGCTCTCGCCGAGCTCTGGGACGGCTCGACGCCCGTGGTGAGTCTCGCGAAGGGACTTGAGCGCGGTACTCTCTTGAGGATGACCGAGGTCCTCGCCGAAGTCCTGGGAGGCTCGTCGCGGCTCGCCGCGCTGTCAGGCCCGAACCACGCGGAGGAGGTCTCGCTCGGCATCCCGTCCGCGACGGTCATCGCCGCCTACGAGGAGCAGGTCGGCCTCGAACTCAGAGCCCTCTTCTCGACGCCGTCGTTTCGCGCGTACACCAATCCCGACGTTGTCGGGGTCGAGCTTGCCGGCGCGTCGAAGAACGTCATCGCTGTGGCCGCGGGAATCTCGGACGGTCTAGGGTTCGGGGACAACTCGAAGGCCTCGCTCATGACGCGCGGACTGGCCGAGATGACGCGACTGGGGCGCAGCCGCGGGGCGAACCCGATGACCTACATGGGCCTGGCGGGTATGGGCGACCTCATCGCGACGTGCACGTCCCGGCACAGCCGCAACCGCGCTCTCGGTGAGTGCATCGCCCGCGGGGGGAGCGTTCCCCAGTACGAGGCCGAATCGCGCATGGTGGCGGAGGGCGCGTTCGCGTGCGTAACGGTCGACGAACTCGGACGTGCCGCCGGCCTGGAGCTACCGATCACGCATCTCGTGCGCGACATCGTGCAAGGTCGGCGTAGCGTCGCTGAGGCCGTAGGCGCGCTCATGGGGCGAGACGCGACTGACGAGCTGCACGGCATGGATCTCACCGGACTCTGAGGAGGCATCGAGACGATGACCGAGCGCGTGCTCATGGCACCGTCCATACTCTCGGCTGACTTCACGGACCTCGGTTCGGCCGTCCGGCTTATTCAAGACGGCGGAGCGGACCTCGTGCATGTCGACGTGATGGACGGGCATTTCGTGCCGAACCTCACCGTCGGTCCGCCGGTGGTCAAAGCGCTCAAGCGGGTCGCGACAATTCCTCTCGACGTCCACCTCATGATCGCCAACGCCGAGACCTCCCTCGGCTCCTACCTCGACGCGGGGGCAGACTGGGTCACGGTACATGTTGAGGCGTGCACCCACGTGCACCGCGTGTTGCGCGCGATCCGTTCGTCCGGCGCGCGGTGCGGAGTGAGCCTGAATCCGGGAACACCCGTGGAGTCGCTTCGGGACATCCTCGGCGAGGTCGACCTCGTCTTGATCATGAGCGTCAACCCGGGGTTCGGCGGCCAGTCGTTCATCGTGCGTTCGGTCGATCGCATACGCCGTCTCACCGAGCTCTGCGAGGCGGAGGGGGTGTCGCCGCTGATTCAGGTCGATGGGGGAATCGACGCGACCACGGCCCCTCTCGTCGCGCAGGCGGGAGCCAGGTGTCTCGTCGCGGGGAGCGCGGTGTACTGCGCTGACGATGCCGTCGCGGCCATGAACGCCATCAGACGGGCGGCCCAGGCCGTCTTGTAGTACACTGCGTATGACTTTCTTCAGGGCGGGGTGAGATTCCCCACCGGCGGTTACAGCCCGCGAGCCCCGCAGGGGCCGACCCGGAGGATTTCCGGGGCCGACAGTCACAGTCTGGATGGGAGAAGAAGGGTGCCGTGCTGGCGTGCGTCTGTTCGCTGACGATTCCGCGCTGATCGAAGAGCCGCATCTGCGGCGTGCGTACACGCTCGCGCTGAACGGCCTCGGCACGACTTCCCCCAACCCGATGGTCGGCTGCGTCATCGTCAACGGCGGGCACGTCGTGGGCGAGGGCTGGCACGAACGAGCGGGTGGTCCGCACGCCGAAGTGGTGGCGCTCGCTCGCGCGGCCGATTTCGCCCGCGGCGCGACAGCCTACGTCACCCTCGAGCCCTGCTCGCACCGTGGCCGCACCCCTCCATGCGTCGACGCGCTCGTTCGCGCGGGCATCTCGGAGTTGGTGCTCGGCATGGCAGACCCCACTCCACTCGCGTCCGGCGGCGCTGAGCGCCTTCGCCATAGCGGAATGCGGGTCACCTTCGCCGCGGACCCGGCGCCTTTCGAGGAACTCAACGAGGGCTGGCTCTCGCTCGTGCGACGCGACAGGCCGTGGGTGTCGGTGAAGGTGGCCGCGACGCTCGACGGCAAGGTTGCCGAAGCGCCTGGGACGCGGAGCGCCATCTCGTGCGACGACTCCCGGGCCGTCACCATGACGCTCCGTGCCCGGTCGGACGCGGTGATGGTGGGCGCGAGCACCGCGCTGACGGACGGGTGCGTCCTGACGGTGCGCGGACCTGCCGGAGCGGACGAGCCGCGTCAGCCTGTCCGGGTCGTGCTCTCCCGGACGACCGATCCCACTCGCGCGCCGGTCCTGAGCGACGGACGAGCGCCAGCCGCCGTTCTGCTCCCCGCGGACGTGTCGTTCGCGCTTCCGGCTGGCGTCGAGGTCCTCACGTACGACCCGGAC
>DASSAH010000272.1:0-2804 GCA_035685585.1 Coriobacteriia bacterium | reverse complement strand
CTCGCCGAGGTCGTCGAGGAGCGCGGCCATGCGGCGCACGGCTTTGAGCGATTCGCCGATGGCCCGGCGACGCGTGGCGTCCTCGAGCGGTCTTCGCTCCAGGACCTGCAGGTAGCCGGCGATCACCGTGAGTGGCGTGCGAAGCTCGTGGATCGCGAGCGAGAGGAGGTCTTCCGCGGCACTCGCCGAGCGTTCCTGGTCATGCTCCTCGCGTGACATCGCGGGTCACGCCGGGTCGTCCGCGCACGAACGCCACCCGTCGAGTCCGTCGCGCACAGCAGTCGCCTGGGCGACCGTCTCCTTGAGCGCGCGGGCGGCCGGGGTGAGCGCCAGCCCGCCGTCCGCGGTCTCGCGCAACGACGGCGGCAGGCCGCGTCCAATCGCGGCCATCGCGTCCACGACCTCGTCGAAGGGAATCGGGAAGGCCACTCCCGCGCAGGCCATCTCGATGGCTGCGAGCGCTACCGCGGTCCCCGTGACGTTCCTCGCAACGCACGGCACCTCGACCAGACCGGCAACGGGATCGCAGACGAGTCCGAGGAGGCCTTGGAGCGCGAGCGACGCGGCATGTCCGGACGCCTCGGCATCTCCCCCGAGAAGCTCCACTCCCGCGGCCGCCGCCATCGCCGCCGCCGCGCCGGTCTCCGCCTGGCATCCCGCCGCCGCGCCGGAAAGCGACGCTCGGGCGGCGATCACCGCGCCGACGGCTCCGGCGGTGAACAGGGCGTCGACGAGCGCCTCGTCGTCAGCGCCGGTGCTCTCCGCGAGAGAGAGGAGCACTCCGGGCAGCACGCCCGAGGCGCCGCCTGTGGGCGCGGCCACCACGCGGCCCATCGCCGCGTTCACTTCCGCGACGGCGCACGCCGCCGCCAGCGCACGGGAGAACACCGGCCCGACGGGACCTTCGGTCACAGCGGTGAGGAGGGCCGCGTCACCTCCGCTGAGGCCCGAGCGTGATCGGCCCGAGCGCGAGACGCCTTCGGCCGCCGCCGCACGCATCACGCCGAGCGCCTCGTGCATCCGAGAGCGCAACACGCCGGACGCGACACCGCTTTCGTCCGCCTCGCGGCGAAGCGCGGCCGCCGACAGCGAGCCGCAAGCCCCAGCCGCCGCGCGCAAGTCTGCAAAGGACGTGTGAGCCACAGACACTCCTCTCCACGCCGCGGATTGTACCCGACACCAGGGATCGTCGTGTTGCGAGGCGGGGGACGGAGGCGCGTGTCCGATGAGTGTTGACAGAGCCTATGTGACGCGAGTAGTATGCGATACGCCGAGAGTTAGCAGATACTAAGTCACATTGGGTGTCGAAGGGATATGGCCATGACGGCGCGCACACGGCTCGACGGCTTCGCGACCGACGAGAGGCGGGCGTTCACGCTCGACCGGCTCGGGCGCGGCGAGTCCTGCGAGGTGGTGGGGATCGATGACGAGATGACGCGCATCTGCGCCCTGCGCTTCGGCATGTCCGAAGGCGCGCGGATCTCGTGCGTGACGCGCATCCCCGCGGGTCCCGTCGTGGTGCGCTCGGGCCGTCAGGAGATCGCCATCGGACGGAAGCTGGCGAAGCGCATCGAGGTCCGTCCTCTCAAGGGCGAGGAGCGCTAAGTGCCCACGACTGCTCACTGCCATTCGCCCGCGACCGCTCTGCTCAAGAAGGACGCGACCACGGTCGTGCTCGCCGGCAACCCCAACGTCGGGAAGTCCGTGGTGTTCAACGCGCTCACAGGGACGTACGTCGACGTGAGCAACTTCCCCGGGACCACGATCGAGCTCGCGAAAGGCTCATTCGGCCAGTTCGAGGTCGTGGACACCCCGGGCGTCTACGGCATCAGCTCGTTCAACGACGAAGAGCGTGTCGCCCGGGACGTCATCCTGGCGGCCGACATCGTCGTCAACGTGGTCGACTCGGTGCACCTCGAGCGGGACCTCTTCCTCACGCTCCAACTCATCGACATGGGCAAGTCCGTGGTCGTGGCTCTCAACATGGTCGACGAGGCGCGCGCGACCGGCGTCAACGTCGATGTCGACCTGCTCTCCGACCTGCTGGGCGTCCCCGTGGTGGAGACGGTCGCGGTGCGCAACCAAGGGATCGACAAGCTCAAAACCGCCCTGGAGACCGCCCGGACCGGCCATGGCGATCCGGCGCTCGACGCCGACCTCGTCCGGATGGCCTCGCGCGTCGGGTGCCGGTCGGAGTCCCTGCTCGTGCTGGAATCCGACGAGGTCATCGCCGGACGCCACGGCATCGAGCCTGAGGGCCGTGCGAGCCGTGACGCGATCTACCTCCGCCGCCGGGAACGCGTGAACGACATCGTGGGGCACGTGGTGAGCGCGTCGACCGAAGGCGTCCGGTTCTCATCGCGGCTGTCGACCGCGATGATGAACCCGCTCACCGGCATCCCGATGCTGCTCGTGCTGCTCTGGGGCATGTACAAGGTGCTTGGCGAGTGGGTGGCCGGCGGTGTCGTCGGGGTGCTCGAGGAGACGCTCTTCCTCGGCATGGTTGTGCCTGTCATCGAACGAGCCGTCGGCACGTTCTTCGCGGAGGGCACGGCGTTCTACACGATTCTCGCGGGGGAGTTCGGCATGCTCACCATGACGCCGACGTACCTGTTCGGCGTCATCCTGCCGCTCGTCACCGGCTTCTACCTCCTGCTCTCTGTGCTCGAAGACTCGGGCTACCTGCCGAGGATCGCCGCGCTCGCTGACCGCTCGCTCTCGTCGATGGGGCTCAACGGCCGCGCAATCATCCCGATCATCCTCGGCCTGGGGTGCGTCACGATGGGCACGATGACGACGCGCAT
>DASSAH010000271.1:0-1600 GCA_035685585.1 Coriobacteriia bacterium | reverse complement strand
CAGCTACGAGAAGGAGGCAGGTAGTCATGGCCGAGGCACAGAAGAGTGGTCTCATCTCGAAGGTGATCGGCGACAAGCGCCGGTGGCGAGAGCACAAGGCGCGCGTGAAGCAGCTTCCCCCGAACTACCGCGACGCGGTCAATGCGATCGAGCGGTACCTGATGTATTTCGGCGGCGTGGCTGACGGCGGCAGCGCGGCATCATTGTTCGAGGATGTCGCCGACCTGTTCGAACAGGCCGCCGCAGATGGCACACCGATTCGTGAGATTGTCGGCGAGGACCCCGTGGAGTTCGTAGAGGAGCTGATTCGCAACTACAACAGGGGCGGCTACATCGACAAGGAGCGCAAGCGTCTGGTCAGCTCCATCGCTCGCGCTGCTGGCGAGGCCGCCACAGACGGAGGGAGTGCAGGGCGATGACGTCCATACTGGTCGAGCATCCCGCAATCCACGTAAGGGGCCTGGGGAAGTCGTACAAGCAGCTGCAGGCGCTGCGCGGCGTGGACTTTGACGTGGCACGGGGCTCTATCTTCGCCCTGCTCGGTACGAACGGCGCGGGCAAGACCACGGTCATCAACATCCTGTCCACGCTGCTCAAAGCCGATGCGGGAACCGCCCACGTCAACGGCTTCGACGTGACCACGCACGGTGCGGACGTGCGGGAGTCCATCGGCCTCACCGGACAGTTCGCGGCCGTCGATGAGGTGCTCAGCGGGCGGGAGAACCTCGTGCTGGTCGCCCGGTTGCGGCACCTTGACGACCCCGGCGCAACCGCCGACGAGCTTCTCGAACGCTTCGCGCTGACCGACGCTGCCGCGCGGAAGGTGTCGACGTACTCTGGTGGCATGCGACGGCGCCTCGACGTCGCGATGAGTCTCATCGGGAACCCGCAAGTCATCTTTCTCGACGAACCGACGACCGGGCTCGACCCTCAGGCGCGTCTCGAAGTGTGGCAGGCGGTCCGAGGACTGGTCGAGAGCGGCACGACCGTCCTGCTCACGACGCAGTATCTGGACGAGGCCGAGCAACTGGCCGACCGGATCGCGATCCTTCACGAGGGTCGAGTCATCGTGAACGGCACACTCGCCGAGCTCAAGCAGCTGCTCCCGCCCGCCAAGGTCGAGTACGTGGAGAAACAGCCGACTCTCGAGGAGATCTTCCTCTCCATCGTCGGCGCGGAGAGGTAGGGGACAACGATGAACACGCACTTCTTCGGCGACACCGCTGCTCTCACGCAACGGTCCCTGCGCCACATCATGCGCAGCCCGGACACCATCATCTCGACCACGGTCATGCCGGTCGCGTTCTTGCTGCTGTTCGTATTCGTGTTCGGCGGCGCGATTGACACAGGGCCGGTGTCGTACGTGGACTACCTGCTGCCAGGCATCCTGCTGATCACGGTCGCCTCGGGCGTGGCCTACACCGCGTTCAGGCTCTTCCTCGACATGCGGAGCGGCATCTTCGGGCGTTTTCAGTCCATGCCGATTGCGCGTTCGTCCGTGCTGTGGGCAAACGTGCTGACCTCGCTCGTCGCCAACTCGATGTCGCTCGCCATCGTCGTGCTGGTGGCCCTCGTCATGGGCTTCCGCTCCGAGGCCGGA
>DASSAH010000270.1:0-2683 GCA_035685585.1 Coriobacteriia bacterium | reverse complement strand
CGCCGGCACCGGGTCCTCGACGTTCACGTAGTGGAAGCGCGTCACGTAGACTCCGCGCTCCACGGCGGCGACCATCTCCTCGAGTGTCGTGTCCCCGCCCGCCATCTGCAGGTCGATGGTCGCCGGTCCGAAGCCGTTCGGCGCCGGCAGCGCGTGGCCGGTGTTCGGGAAGCCGGTGCGCGCCGCCCAGTACGAGTCGGTCACGACGGCACTCGCCACTCCGCCGTCGATGAGCGGCACGCGGCGTTTGGGCATCCCCTCGTAGTCGAAGGTCAGTCCGAACGCCTCCGGCGCGCACGCATCGTCGGTGATGGTGACCTGTTCGGACATGATCCGCTCGCCGAGCCGGCCGCTCATGAACGACCGTCCTTCCGCGAACGCCCGGGCAGAAAAGCCGAGGTAGCCGAGGAAATCGAGGATGTCCGCCACGGCCTCGGGGGCGAGCACGACACTGTACTGACCTGGCTGAAGGTCGCCGGGTCGCTCCGAGCGGCGCGCGAGATCGGCCGCGACGTGACCGAGCCGCTCGGCGGCGAGCGTCGCGGGGTCCGGGCCGAAGAACGACGCCCAGCCTGAGCCGTGCGCCTCGCTCTGCGCGAGCACGGTCGCTCTCACGGACGTCGTCTCCATGCCAGCGTCGATGCCGAGCGAGTTCGCGACTGCCACCGTGCGAAGGCCCGAGGCGACTCCGCCGGCGGCGGCGGTCCGCCGCGCGGAGCAGGCGGCGACGATGGACCGCACGGCCTCGGCGCGCCGGCCCGGACCGAACTCACGCGCGGCCGTCGACGCTCGGGACGGTGACTCCACCGCCGCCGGGGCGGGAAGGCCCGGGAACTCGGGGTCGGCGGGGGCCAGAGCGGCCGCGGCGACGGCGGCCGAGCAGCATGCCGCGAGCGAACGCTCGTCGAGCCGGTTCGTGGACACGACTCCTTGCCGATCGCCCAGGACCGCGCGAACCGAGACGCGCGTGTCGGTCCCGGTGACGTTCTGGTGGATGCGATTGCCCGCGAACCGTGTGAGCGCTTCCTCGCCCGAGGCGACGATGACTTCGGCCGCATCGGCGGCGGTCATCGAGACCACGCGTGCCGCGAGTTCGCGGGCGTCATCGGCTGACAGCCGGTTCATCGGCCCACTCCGACCTGGATGCCGCGGAACCGGGCGGGCGCCGCTCCGTGCGCGACACGCGCGATCTGTATCGGCTCACCTTTGCCGCAGTTGTTGAGCCCCCAGACCCGCCAATGCTCGCTCGAGCAGACAGCGTCACACGAGCCCCAGAACCGTGGCGTGATCCCCGTGTAGTTCGGGTTCTTCACCATACGTGTGCGCCTCCCGCCCTTGATCTCCCAGCCGATCTCGCAGGCGAACTGGAAGTTGAGCCGCTTGTCGTCGATCGACCACGAGCTGTTGGTCTCCACGTACAGCCCCTCGTCCGTATCGGCGATGAGGTCGTCGAGCGACCATTCCCCCGGTTCGAGCGAGACCGTCGTCATCCTGATGAGCGGGATGCGGTTCCAGCCGTCGGCGCGCATGCACCCATTGCTGGCGCGAGAGATCGACAGCGCGCTCTCCCTCGAGGTGAGGAAGCCGGTGAGTGTGCCTTCACGGATCAGGTGGTCGCGCTGCGCCGGAACGCCCTCGTCGTCGAAGCCGAAGCCGCCGATGGACTCGGGAATGGTCGCGTCAGCGGTCACGGTGACATGCTCCGAGCCGTACCTGAAGCTGCCGAGCCCGTCCAGGTCGAGGAATGAGGTCCCGGCGAACGCGGCTTCGTCCCCGAGGACGCGGTCGAGCTCGGTGGGGTGGCCGATGGACTCGTGGACCTGCAGGCCGAGCTGACTGCCGTCGATGATGAGGTCGGTCACCGCCGAGGAACACGGCGGCGCGGTCAGCAGGGCCGCCGCCTCCTCGGCAACTCGTGGCGCGTGACCGGGCAGGTCGAACCCGCGAATCACCTCGAAGCCGCCGCGAACCCAGTCGCCGCCGTGCGAGTTGGGGTAGGAGCGCGTGATGACGTCGCCGTCGGCGATGGCGAGCGCCGAGATGCCCGCGCCGGAATCGACATGACGCTGCTCGATGTAGCTGCCCTCAGACGACGCGAAGTACGTGTGGACGCGGACGAAGCCGAGCTGCGCCTTGGTGAGGCTCACCGCTCTCTCGGCCCGCATCGCCTCGTCCGCCGCGAGCAGGAGGGCGACCTTGTCCTCGAGCGGGACCGCGAACGGATCGACCTCGCACGGTCCGGTCCAGGTCACCTCGTACGCTTCGACGGGTGCGAGTCGCACCGGCGCGCCCGCGACGAGCCCGCTCGCGCGGGCGACGTCAACCGCGTGCCGCCCGAGCCGTGCGGCGGCGGGCGGGGAGACGTCGGCGGAAGCGGCGAACCCCCACGAGCCGTCGGCTATGACCCTCACGCCGATGCCGAAGGTGTCCCCGGACTCGATGGCTTCGACGCGTCCGTCAGCGACCGAGACCCGTTCCTCGCGGGAGTCGACGACGCGGGCGTCCGCGTAGCTCGCGCCCGCGGTCAGCGCGGCGTCAACAGCGGCAAGCAGTACATCACGCATATGCGTCCCCCTCGCGGGTGTGGCGCCCCCCAGCGCCGCGCGCTGTCCGCGCGCACCACCCTTGTGCCTGTGCGTTGAAACGTTGCCAGTGCGTACTCTGTTACGGGGCCACGCGTTCC
>DASSAH010000269.1:0-2069 GCA_035685585.1 Coriobacteriia bacterium | reverse complement strand
AGATCGACGGCGTCGTCGAGTTCACACGCGGCGTCAAGCGCAGAGTCCACGTGAGGCCGCTCGACGCGTAGGGTCGTCTCCGGCGCGGAGAGTCCTGCGGAACACGTTTACCGGAGAGCCCCGCCGCTCGGTCGCGAGCGGTGGGGCTTGTTTCGTATCATCTCACCACGATGACGAGTGCGACCATCGGAGAGACCATGTTCGTGGACGAGGCGACCATCACGGTGAAGAGCGGAGACGGAGGGGCTGGATGCACCTCCTTCCGCCGCGAAGCGCATGTCCCCAAAGGCGGTCCCGACGGTGGTGACGGCGGGAAGGGGGGAGATGTCGTCCTTGAGGCCGACAGGGCCGTCTCGAGCCTGCTCGACTACCACTACCGGCGGCACTTCAAGGCCCCTCGCGGCATACACGGCAAAGGCGCGGTCAGGCACGGGCCGTCAGGGAAGGACCTCGTCCTCAAGGTCCCCATGGGGACGATAGTGCGTGACGCCGCATCGGGAGAAACGCTCGCGGACCTCACGCATCACGGCGACCGCGTGGTCGCCGCTCGCGGGGGGCACGGCGGCCGCGGGAACATCCATTTCGTGACGCCGACGCGTCGCTCGCCGACCTTCTCGGAACTCGGCGAGCCCACGGACGAGGTGCGACTGTCGCTTGAGATGAAGCTCATGGCCGACGCGGCCCTCGTCGGCATGCCGAACGTCGGGAAGTCCTCGCTCATCGCGCGGATGAGCGCCGCCCGCCCGGCCATCGGCGACTACCCGTTCACGACGACCGTTCCAAATCTCGGTGTCGCCAGGGCCGGCGACCACTCGTTCGTGCTGGCCGATGTCCCCGGGCTGATCGAAGGCGCGCACCGTGGGGTCGGACTCGGTCACGCGTTCTTGCGGCACATCGAGCGCACGGCGCTCATTCTTCACGTCGTCGACCTCTCGGGGGGCTGGGAGGGGCGCGACCCGATCGCGGACATCGGCGTCATCGACCGGGAGCTCGAACTGCACGCGAGTGATCTCGCGCTGCGCCCCAGGATTCTTGTCGGCAACAAGTGCGACGTCGAGGGGGCACGCGCGGCGTCGATCGCTCTTGCCGAGTATGCCGCCGCCGTCGACGTGCCGTACTTCGAGGTCTCCGCGGTGACCGGCGAAGGGATAGACAGCCTCTTGCTCGCCGTCGGCGATCGTGTGCATTCCCTTCGCAGCCTGGCGGAAGCCGCCGAGAGCATCGGGCACATCTATCGCCCGAGAGACTCCGCGGACCACGCGTACGAGGTCACGCGGACTGGCTCGCGCTCCTTCCGGGTGAGCGGTGCGAGAATCGAACGCATGGTCGTGATGACGGAGCTGTCCAACGAGGAGGCGGTCGCGCATCTCCAGAAGCGGCTGGCGAAGGCCGGAGTCGAGAAGGCGCTCGTCGACGCAGGGGCCTTCACCGGCGACGAGGTGTCGATCGCGGGAGCGACCTTCGAGTTCGCTGGTGGCGAGCGGCCGAGCGATGAGGCTCCCGCCACCACCCCCGGTAAGCGGACGTCCTCACACGGAGAGGGGCTGACGTGACCGGGCCGCGGCGTGTCGTCATCAAGGTCGGCAGTTCGACGCTTGCCCCGGAGGGGGAGGGCCTCGACCGGGCCTACGCCGATTCCCTGATCGGACAGATCGCCGAGGTCCGCGCGGAGGGTGTCGACGTCGTCCTGGTGACGTCGGGAGCGATCGCGGCGGGCATGCGCGCGCTCGGCATGCACTCACGGCCCTGCGACATGCCGTCCCTGCAGGCCTCGGCGGCGGTCGGCCAGGTCCAGGTGGTCGGGATGTATGCGGCGCTCGCTGCCGCGAGAGGCATCGCGGTGGGACAGGTTCTCCTCACGCGTCACGACACCGCTCACCGGCAGGCGTACCTGCATGCCCGTGACACACTTGAGCGACTGCTTGCGCTCGGCGTGATGCCGGTCGTGAACGAGAACGATACCGTCGCGGTCGAGGAGATCAGGTTCGGCGACAACGATACGCTCGCGGCTCTGGTGGCCACGATGATACGCGCGGACCTCGTGGTTCTGCTCACCGACATCGAGGGAC
>DASSAH010000268.1:0-10784 GCA_035685585.1 Coriobacteriia bacterium | reverse complement strand
CCGTCTCGAATACGGGGACCTCGTCATCGACGTCTCGGCGCATCGCGCGCTCCTCGGAGGCGAGGAGGTCGACCTCACCGCCAGCGAGTTCAAGCTCCTCATGACGCTCGCACGATATCCCGGACGCGTCTATACGAGGATGGAGCTGGTCGAAAAGGTCCTCGGGTACGACTTCGAGGGATACGAGCGGACCATCGACAGCCATGTGAAGAACCTGCGCTCCAAGATCCACGACGACCCGCGTGAACCCACGTACATCTGGACGGTACACGGCGTGGGCTACCGGTTCGAAGCGCCGCCATCCGAGGAGGAGTAGTGCCCGGGTTCGCCCGCGGTCGACGACGCGGAAGCATCGCGTCCAGGTTCGGCATGGCGCGTGGCCGGCTGACGCGCCGCGTGGCGCTCGCCTTCGCGGGTGTGGCGCTACTGACCGCCGCGCTCGCGGCGTTGATCCTGTCTATCGTGTGGGCGGCCCAGTTCGACGCCTACGTCGAAGGAGGGCTCCAGAGCACCGCTGACGGCGCGGCCTTGATCCTCGCCCGCTCATTCGAGGAGTCAGGCACGTGGACCATCGAGGCGTTCGCGCAGATGCCGCGGTTCGGCATCATGAGCGGTCTCGGTCTGCAGGTGCTCGATGCCGGCGGCGACGTCATCTATGACGATTCCATCATGGGCGGGCTGCTCCACGGCATCATCGGAAGTCTGCCGAGCGGGGTGACGCAGCCGACCGACCCCGTGATGAGCGCGCCGGTGGTCGTCGCCGGCGAAGTGGTGGGGATCGTGCGGGTCTGGCCGCTCTCGCCGACCGGACTCTTGACCGAGAAGGATATCCAGTTCCGGCAGTCGAGCTTCCTTGGGCTCGCCATCGCCACGCTCGTCGCGGTCTCGCTCGCGTCGCTCGCTGGATTCGCGTTCGCGGCGAGCCTGGCTCGGCCGATCGACCGCATCACCGAGACAGCCGAGGCGCTGCGCTCCGGCGACAGGGATGCCCGCACCGGCGTGCGCGGCACCGACGCGATCGGCTTGCTGGGAGTCACGTTCGACGAGATGGCCGACGCGATCGAGGCCGACCGGGAGCTGGAGCGGCGCTTGACCGCCGATGTGGCGCACGAACTGCGCACGCCGCTGCAGGCGATCCAGGCGACTGTCGAGGCGATGCAGGACGGCGTGCTGCCGGCCGATGACGAGCGGCTCGCGGTCGTACGCGACGAGACCGTCCGTCTCGCGCGGCTCGCCGACGGCATCCTTGAGCTCACCAGGCTCGAGCGCGGCTCGACACCGATGCGTCACGAACGTGTCGAGGCCGACGTGCCGGTGCGCTCGGCGATCGACGCCCATCGCGCGCTCATCGAGTCGTGCGAGCTCGAACTCGTCGAGGACCTGGAGCCCAACCTCGTCGTGCTCGGCGACGCCGACAGGCTCACCCAGGCGGTGGGCAACCTGCTTTCGAACGCCGCGCGCTACACGCCCGAAGGCGGCAGGATCGAGGTGCGCCTGAGAGCCGATGGCGACCGTGCGGTCATCGCGGTGAGCGACACGGGGATCGGACTGCCCGAATGCGATACCGAGCGGGTGTTCTCCCGCTTCTGGCGTGCGGACACAGCCCGCGATTCTTCGAGTGGCGGACTGGGTATCGGACTGGCTATCGTGAAGGAGATCGTGGAGCGTCACGGCGGGGTCGTGGCGGCCGCGCGGCGGCCCGAGGGAGGCTCGGTCTTCACGGTACGCATCCCGCTCGCGACGTGACGCGGCGGCCTGCTGGGTCGGACCCCGGCGCATGCGCCGAAGCCGCGTGAAGGGGGCTGTGGGGAGATGGTGTTCGGATACGTTCCGTCGGTGATGGTGTTGACGCTGCTCGGGATCGTGGCGTTCGCGGGTCTGGTGTTCCAGATCCTCGTGGGCAAGAGGACTATCAGGTTCAAGGGCCGCACACACATGAAGGTCCACCGCCGGACCGGCTACGTGATCACGGTGATAGCGGGCGTGCACGGGTTCCTCGCGCTCGTCCGCGTGAACCAATGGGTGATCGGGTGGTAGGGGCCATCGGGACCCGTCCCCGCCTACATCTGTGTTGAGCTTTCCCCTACAATGGCTGAGCACCCCCCGCGGTCCGGGAACCGTCCCGATCGGCCGTGGCGTCCGCCGTGTGACTTCCCCGAGAGGGACGACTGCGATGCAGCCGCTCGGCCTTCGGCCCGACATCCGAGGCAAGGTGCGCGACGTGTACCGGCTCGACGGCCGTCTGCTGCTCGTCGCCACCGACCGCGTCAGCGCGTTCGATGTCGTGCTGCCTGACGTCATCCCGTTCAAGGGAGAGGTGCTCACGAAGCTGTCGCTCTACTGGTTCGACCTGCTCTTCGACGTGGTCGAGAACCACCTCATATCCGCCGAAGCGGCGGACCTTCCGGCGGAGTTCGCCGGTGACGCCGACCGGTTGCGCGGACGCTTCATGCTCGTGCGCGAGGCGCGGGTCTTCCCGGTCGAGTGCATCGTTCGCGGATACCTTGCCGGCGGCGCGTGGAGCGAGTACCAGCGAAGCGCGACCGTCTCGGACCATCCCCTCCCGGCCGGCCTTCGCGAGTCGGAGCGCTTGGAGCGCCCACTCTTCACGCCCACGACCAAGGCCCGCGCGGGCGAGCATGACGAGGGCATCTCGCTCGGACAGATGGCCTCGCTCATCGGCGCCGACACTGCCGCCGAGCTCGAGGACCGCTCGGTGGCCGTGTACTCCGCCGCCCACGATCACGCGCTCGAACGCGGAGTCATCATCGCCGATACGAAGCTTGAGTTCGGTCTGGTCGACGGACGCGTCACGCTGGTGGACGAGGTCCTGACGCCGGACTCGAGTCGCTTCTGGCCAGCGGCGGCGTATCGCGCCGGGCGCCGTCAGCCGTCGCTCGACAAGCAACTCGTACGCGACTGGCTCGCCGACAGCGGCTGGGACCTGACACCGCCTGCCCCACGGTTGCCGCGAGAGGTCATCGAGGCGACGAGCGCGGCATACATCACGGCCTACGAGATGATCACGGGCCGACGTTTCGAACCGGAAGGGAGCGCGTAGCCGATGGCCCGTCGCAGTGCGTCGAACCCTCGCTATCAGAAGGGCGCCGAGGTCGGGAGGACTCGCCGGTCGGCCGCGTCGGCCAAGCCGAAGCGGGGCGCGGGCGACAGCGTTGAGGCCTCGGCGGCAAGGAAGAAGAAGCGGTCACGGCCGCGCCTGCTCTCGCCGGTGCCGGCCGATCCGGTCTACCGTCGGTGGCGCCGCATCTGGCTCGGACTGCTTCTGGCCGCGCTGGTGTTCTCGGCGGCCGCATGGTGGGCGACGACGCACGAGTCGGAGACGGTGCGCACGGCGGGGAATGTTGTGCTTGCGCTCGCGTATGGCTGCATCTTCACAGGCTTCTTCATCGACTTCACCAAGTTGCGCCGCATGCGCCGTGCCGCGGTTGAAGCCGAGAAGGCCGGCAAGAAGGCGGATTCGTCCACGTCCCCGCCCAAGGCGGGAACATGACCGGGAAGGACGCGATGGCACGGTTCGAGGTGTACGTCACGTACAAGCGGGGCATCTTCGATCCTCCGGGGGCGACGGCCGAACGCGCGCTGAAAAACTTGGGATACCAGGGCGTGAACAGCGTGAGGATCGGCAAGTACATCCAGATTGACGCCGATACCGACCTTGCGACCGTCACGGAGATGTGCGATCGCCTGCTCGCGAACCCGGTCATCGAGGAGTACCGGATCGTCGAGGGTGAGGCGTAGCCGATGCGCCTGGGGGTCGTCGTCTTTCCTGGCTCGAACTGCGAGCAGGACGTCGTCCACGCCGCCGGTGTCCTCGGCATTGACGCCGGGTACGTCTGGCACGGCGACACGGACCTGTCCGGGTACGACGCGGTCGTGTTGCCCGGGGGCTTCTCCTACGGCGACTACCTGCGGTGCGGAGCGGTCGCGAGGTTCAGCCCCATCATGTCTGAGATCGTGCGCTTCGCCGAGCGCGGCGGCCCCGTCATGGGCATCTGCAACGGGTTCCAGATCCTGACCGAAGCGCACCTGCTCGAGGGCGCGCTCCTGCGCAACGAGGGCCTGAAGTTCGTCTGCAGGCCGGTCCACCTGCGCGTCGATGGCTCCTGCGACTGGCTTGACCTGCCGCTTGGCACCGTCGTGCGGATGCCGGTCAACCACAACGAAGGCAACTACCACTGCGATGCCGAGACGCTCGCGCGTCTGGACGCCGAGGGCCGGGTGGTTCTTCGCTACTGCGAGCCCGACGGCTCGCGCGCGCAGGGCGGCTCGGCGCCCAACGGCGCGCTCGACGACATCGCCGGCATCTGCAACGCGCGGGGCAACGTGTTCGGGCTCATGCCGCACCCCGAGCGAGCCGTCGACCCGCTCGTCGGCACGACGACCGGCGGGGGAGCGTTCTTCACGGCGATCGTGGAGCGACTGGCGCGGGTGGGCGGCTAGTGCACGGCGAGATCTCATTGACGCCGTTCGCCGTCGCGCTCGGCTACTTCATGCGATTCGTCGTCCCGGCCGTCTGCGCGGTCATCACCGTCGATGCGGGTCGACGCGGCCCGGACGCCGTCGGCCCGCGCGCTCGCATCGTCTGGATCGCGCTCTCCCTCACGGTTCTCGCGGGCCACGTCGCGGGTCTCCTCTGGCCGGATGTCGCCGCGTTCGGGTTCCTCGCCGTGGTCTCGGTCCCGCTCGTGCTCGTCATGGTGCCCGTGTACCTCCTCGCGGTCGTTGTTCCCGCTCGGCAGAAAGGATGACGCAACGATGCGCGCGCCCGTCAGCTCCAGCCGAGGAGCCGCTGCCCATGCGTGACGACCTGCCCGCCGAGCTCGCCCCGCGCCTGGCCGCCGAGCTCGGCCTGAAGCCCGCCGAGTACGAGCACGTCGTCGAGATCCTCGGCCGCACACCGACGGTGACCGAGCTCTACATGTACTCGCTCATGTGGTCGGAGCACTGCTCGTACAAGCACTCGCGCACGGCGCTGCGGATGTTCCCCACCGAGGGAGCGGCCGTCCTGCAGGGCCCCGGAGAGAACGCCGGGGTGATCGGGGTGGGCGACGGCTGGGCGGTCGCCTTCAAGATGGAGTCGCACAACCACCCGAGCGCCATCGAGCCCTACCAGGGCGCGGCGACGGGTGTGGGCGGCATCATCCGCGACATCTTCACGATGGGCGCCCGCCCGGTGGCGATCCTCGACTCGCTTCGCTTTGGCACGCTCGACCAGCCGAGACAGCGCTACCTCTTCGAGAGCGCGGTCGCTGGGATCGGCGCCTACGGCAACTGCATCGGCGTGCCTACGGTGGGAGGCGAAGTCTACTTCGAGGAAGCCTACGAGGGGAACTGCCTCATCAACGCCATGGCCATCGGCCTCATGCGGGAAGAGGACCTCATGCGCGCCGTGGCGGCCGGGCCGGGCAACCTGCTCGTGCTCATCGGGTCGACCACCGGGCGCGACGGCATCGGCGGGGCGAGCGTGCTCGCGAGCCAGGAGTTCGACGAGAAGGCCGAGGAGAAGCGGCCGAGCGTGCAGGTGGGTGACCCGTTCACCGAGAAGTTGCTCATCGAGGCATGCCTCGAGCTGCTCTCTCGTCGCCTGCTCGTCGCGCTCGGCGACCTCGGGGCGGCAGGACTGACCTCCAGCGCGGCCGAGATGGCCTCGCGCGGCGGGGTGGGGCTTGAGATCGATGTCACGCGCGTGCCTCAGCGCGAGGAGGCGATGAAGCCGTTCGAGGTCATGGTCTCCGAATCGCAAGAACGCATGCTCGCGGTCGTGACTCCCGAGATGCTCGGTGAGGTCCAGGGTGTCTGCGAGCGCTGGGGGCTGCCCGCAACCGTCATCGGCCAGGTCACCGAGACCGGCCGGTTCGTGGTGCGCGAGGGCGACGAGGTCGTTGCCGACATGCCCGCGGCCACGCTCGCGCACGACGCTCCCGTCTACGACCCGCCCGCCGAGCGCCCCGCCTACCTCGACGAGCTGCAGCGGTTCGACCCGCTTGCCGAGCTCGACCACCCCGAGGGCGTCGAGATGCTCACCGCCACGCTCTTCGACCTGCTCGCGAGCCCCAACATCTGCTCCCGCCGCTGGATCTGGGAGCAATACGACCACCAGGTGATGCTCAACACCGTCGTGCTGCCGGGATCGGACGCGGCGGTGCTGCGGATCGGTCTGCCCGGGCGCTGCGAGGTTACCGAGCGCGCCATCGCGGCGTCGAGCGACTGCAACGGCCGCTACTGTTACCTCGATCCCTACACCGGCGCGCAGATCGCGGTGGCCGAGGCGGCGCGCAACGTCGCATGCGCGGGCGGCCGTCCGGCGGCGATCACCGACTGCCTGAACTTCGGCTCGCCGGAGAAGCCCGAGGTGTTTTGGACGTTCGTCGAGTCCATCCGCGGCATGGCGGACGCCTGTCGCGCGTGGGGGGTGCCGGTCATCTCCGGCAACGTGTCGTTCTACAACGAGTCGTTCGGCCAGCCGATCTACCCGACGCCCACCGTGGGCCTCGTGGGCATCCTCGAGAGCGTGGCGCACCACACGACGCTCGGCTTCAAGGAGGCGGGCGACGTCGTGGTGCTGCTCGGCGAGACCGAGGCCGAGCTGGGGGGGAGCGAGTACCTCAAGGTCGTGCACGAGACGGTCGCCGGTCTGCCGCCACGCGTGGATCTGGACGCCGAGGCGGCGCTGCGCGAGGTGCTGCTCGCCGCGATCGGCGAGGGCATCGTGCGCTCGGCGCACGACTGCTCGGAGGGCGGGCTGTCGGTTGCGCTCGCGGAGTGCTGCATCGCGGGCAGTATCGGAGCGGACGTCCACCTCGACCTCGGCGCGGGCGACGGCGCGGCGCCGCCGGTGGTGACACTCTTCAGCGAGACGCAAGGCCGGGTGGTCGTGACGGTGGCAGAGTACGCTGTCGAGCGCCTGTTCGAGCTCGCGTTCGTTGCCGGAGTACCCTTCGCGGTCATCGGGACGGTCGGGGGCGACGCTCTGCGCATCGGGGGGCTCGTCGAGGCTGGTGTGGCGGAGATGCGCGACGTATTCGAGAGCGCGCTCGCGGGGCTCGTGCATCCCGAAGAGACGTTCGCGAGCGAGGAGCTGCGGCAGAGATAGGGCTGGCTCTGGCAACATCACGGCGTAATGCAAAGGGCCCGATGGAGCCGGACCCTTTGGGTGGTGTGTGGCTGGGCTGTGCGGCTACTTCTTCTTGGCGGACGGCGCGGTCTTTGTAGACTGGCCGACGGTGACGATCACTCCGGGGGATACACCTGTGTTGCCCGCCGCATCGTAGGCGATCGCTGTGAGCGTGTGCGAACCGCTCAGCCTCCTGGTGTTCCAGTTCACGGAGTACGGCGCCGAGCTGACCGAGCCGACGAGCGACCCATTGGCGAAGAACTCCACTCGCACAACCCCCTTGTCGTCACCGGCGGATGCCGTGACCGCCACAACACCGGACACCTTGCTGCCGTCGGCGGGGCTGGTGATGGCTACCACGGGCGCGAGGCTGTCGACGGGAGCGGGCGCCGGCTCGGGTTCCGGCGTGGGCGCGGGGTCCGTCGTCGGCTCAGGTTCGGGTGCAGGTCCAGGGTCGGTCGTGGGCTCGGGCGCCGGTGCTGCGCTCTCGACTGCCGCGAGAGCCGCCGCCGCATCGATGTGCCCGTACCCGAAGTACTTGTCCCAACCCTGATCGCCGAGGTCCCGAGCGGTGGACGTGATCGCGGCTTTCACTTCGGCTGGAGAGATGCCCGGCTTGGTGGCGTGCAGGAGTGCAGCGAGTCCGGCGACGAAAGGCGAGGCAGCAGATGTGCCGGCGGATGCCCGGTAGCCGCCGCCCAGTGTGATGGTGTAGACGCCCTCGCCGGGGGCGACGACCGCGAGATGTGAACCGTAGTTCGAGAAGGCGGAGAGTCGGTCCGCGCACACCGACCCGACTGCGATCACTTCGGGATAGGCGGCGGGATACCGGGCAATCTCGGCACCATCGTTGCCGGCGGCTGCAACAAGTGTCACGCCCTTGTCGTACGCATAGCGCACTGCCGTTTCGAGCGTGATACTCGGCGTGCCTCCGAGGCTCATATTGATGACATCCGCACCGTTGTCCACCGCGTACGTGATGCCGCTCGCGACCGCGCTCCAGGAGCCTGTGCCGCTCGAGTTCATAACCTTGACTGGCATGATTTGGGCACCCCAGTCCACCCCGGCGACGCCAAGCGCGTTGTTCCCCGTGGCCGCAGCCAAGCCGGTCACGCGGGTTCCGTGGCCGTGATCGTCGGAAGGATCCGCATCCTTGTTCACGAAGTCGTACCCGGCGACGACACGCCCAGCGATGTCGGGATGGGTGATTTCGAGTCCGGTGTCAAGGAATGCGATGATTGTGTTGGAACTCCCACTGGTCTCATGCCACGCGGCGGGAGTGTTCGAGTACTCATGGGCCCATTGCTGTGGGTAGAGTGGATCATCGGGCGTCAGCTCGACAGCCGCAATATAGTCCGGCTCCGCGAAGGCCACGTTGGGGCTCCTCTTGTACATCTCGATCAGGCCTTCGACGCTGCGTCCCCGAGGCACTTCGACGATCTCAACGTCGATCTGCGCTATGCGCCCCCTTGCCTTGGTTCCGAGGCTCGCATGAGAGTTCGCCCTGTCCCGGGCGGACGTTCCCGGCTTGAAGCCAACAAGTATCTGATCGGAGAGGTAGGTACCGTTGGCTGCCTCCCCCGGGTCGAATGCGCCTGCCGTAACGATCGGACCGAAAGGCAGGAGAAGGGCGAGAGCCACGAACAGGACCGTCCGCCACGTCGGCCGTGTACGTTGGGAAATCATGAGTCCACTGTCCTTCCTGCCACCAGCGCGGGGGTGATGGAAGGAGTATCGGCGCGTCCAGCAATCCGGTTTAGCACTGTTTGAGCTGGCACTTCCTGTAATTGTGATGGCCGACACACGGCATCTACCGCTCGTCACGGCGTTGGCTAGCACGGACGTAGTTCGGACGGCCCGATACCGCATGGCTGCCGTTCAGCTCCCGAATAGAACCGTTCATCGAAATCATCCCTGCGCCGAGGACGTCTCTGGTGAGCATCCGCCGCTTATGGGCACAAACTCCGCGGATGAACCTGGTTGTATGAGTTTGTGCAAGAGGGGAATGCCATGATCCGTCGGCCTAGTGCGGTCACCTGACTGCCGACGGGGAGCGAATGGTGAGACCGGCCCTTCACGTGGCCGGTCTTTGTTATTTCCAGGGACATCCGAAGGGGACAGTCGCAGCACTGGCGGACGTGAGGTTGCTCACGCCCTGCCTATTCGAAGTCGACCTCCGCGAACGGTGACTGCACGTGCTGCGTGCAGAGGCGTCAGCGAGTCGGAACGGAGGTGATGGCGGCAGTGACTTTCTGACTGTGCCACACACTCAAATAGGGAGGGGATGCATGATGAGTCCAAGGTCGAGGTGGTTTACCGCCATCGTTGTCGCGATGTTGGTCCTCAGCACCGTGACGGCGATGGCGGCGGTTATCAATCCTGTCCTCTGTGATGAGGGCAACCCGCCCCTGATACCAGGCGGCATCAGAATCGATCCTCCGCCTGCGGTGATCGGCGCATGGGTTACCTACACCAAGGCCGATCTTGCAGCAGGAGACGTCGCTGAGCCGGTACCGGACGATTTCTGGATCAAGATCAAGATGAATCCGGACAAGGGCTTCGACTGGGAATCGAACTACTACATGGAGGGCGTGGTAGTGAAGGGCGGCCCTGTCGCCAACTGCTACAACTACTACGAGTATCCCGGCGCTCCATGGGCACCCATCTCGTCCGACACCAATCTGTACGCGCCGATTGGCCCCTCGGGCTACTACGGCGTGAGCCACATCGACTTCTACTTCGGCGGGCCGGTCGTATATG
The DNA here is from genome assembly GCA_035685585.1 of Coriobacteriia bacterium. Lineage (GTDB taxonomy): Bacteria > Actinomycetota > Coriobacteriia > Anaerosomatales > SLCP01 > DASSAH01. The sequence goes on along the minus strand of DASSAH010000268.1, from coordinate 889 downwards.
AGGAACTCGTGGTCACCAAGACCGCCGAGACCTCCTACGTCCGCACTCACAACTGGCTCATCGACAAGTGGGTCGAGACGGAGAAGGGTGACACGATCGGCGAGGAGAACACTCCGAAGATCTGGCTCCTGGAGGGTTACGCCGAGAGCGAGTGCGCGACCTGGTACGTCGACGTTGACTACGACGGCTACGTGGACAGCGATTTCGCAATCTGCGGCACCGTGACAGTCGAGAACATCGGAACCGCCGATGCGGTGATTACCGGTGTCGAGGATCTCCTCGGCGATGATGAGATTCCCGTCACCGTTGATTTCGGGGTGAGCTTTCCGTACACCCTTGAGGCGGGCGACACCCTTGAGGGTACCTACTGCGAGGATGTCGACAGCAAGATCGAAGGCAAGAACTGGGTGACGGTCACGACCGAGGAGAGTTCCTACCAGGGGTTTGCCAACCTCACCTGGGCTGCTCCCGACGAGCAGGTCGATGACGTGGTCACCATCAAGGATGTCAGCGATCTGTTCTTCACCCAGACCCTGGGCATGCTGAATGCGGCCGACTACGAAGTGGGCGAAGGCGAGCTCTTCGAGTACGGCACCTGCTTCGACTGGGCAGACTACAGCACGCCGGGTCCGCATCTGTACAACAACACCGCGACTATCGTCGAGACGGGGCAGTCCGACTCAGCGGTGCTCGATGTGAACTGGCGCCACGAGGACCTCGCGGTCGACAAGACCGCCGAGACCTCCTACGCGCGCACTCACAACTGGCTCATCGACAAGTGGGTCGAGACGGAGAAGGGTGACACGATCGGCGAGGAGAACACTCCGAAGATCTGGCTCCTCGAAGGCTATGCCGAAAGTGAGTGCCCCACCTGGTACGTCGACGTCGA
>DASSAH010000267.1:0-2019 GCA_035685585.1 Coriobacteriia bacterium | reverse complement strand
CGCGCTGGTGAACGTCGCCGGGGTCGAACTGGAGGGACCGTTCGCGGATAAGCAGTGGAACGGCCTTCTCGCGCTCATGCGCGTCAACATGGAGGCCGGCATCCGGCTCATGCACGCGCTGGCAGGCATGCGCGCCGACCGGGAGGAACTGCGGGTGATCAATACCGCATCGCTCGCGGCGTTCTTCCCGATGCCGTACAAGGCGCTCTACGCTGCATCGAAGGCGTTTATCATGTCGGCATCGCTCGCGCTCAGGGAGGAACTCCGCGGCAGGGCTACGATCACGGTGCTCTGCCCGGCAGGAATGCCTACCACCCCCGCGCGCGTCGAGGCGATCGACGCGCAGGGTGCGATCGGTCGGATCACCACGATGAACACGAGCGAGGTGGCCCGCGTCACCTACGACGCGGCGATGCGGGGCAAGCCGGTGGTGATTCCGGGGATAATCAACCGTGTGATCCTCGCCGTGTCGCGTGCGATTCCGAAGCCGATTCTGGCCACGCTTATCGCGCGGAGATGGGGCTCTGTGCGTGGGTACGCGTAAGTGAACGCCGAGACACCGAGGGCATCATGATGCACGCAGGAACGAGTGTGGTGGCGCTGACCGGCGGCACGTCCGGGATCGGTCTGGCTACGGTCCGCAGCCTTCTGGCCGAGGGGGCGGAGGTGGTCGCGGTCGGACGCGACGCGGGCCGCTCGACGCGCGTGGAGGCGGAGCTGCGACGGGAGTACCCAGACGCGCGGGTTGAGTATGTCGTCGCCGACTTATCGACAACCGATGCGGTGAAGGCCGCGGCCGCTGAGATAGGGGCACGACTCGCCGCCCGAGGACACATAGGGCTCGATGCGCTGGTGAACAACGCGGGGGTTGTATCGAGCTGGCGGATGGTCACCGCAGAGGGCTACGAACAGCAGTTCGCGGTGAACCACCTAGCCGGCTTCCTGCTCACCCGCGAGCTTCTGCCGCTCCTCGAGCGCGGCCGGCCCGCGCGCGTGATCACCGTAGGATCCGGCAGCCACCGGGGGGCCAGTATGCACTGGGACGACCCGATGTTTACCCGCGGCTACCACACGCTGCGCGCCTACCGCCAGAGCAAGCTCGCCAACGTCCTTTTTTCCGCCGAGTTCAATAGGCGGCAAGCCGAGCTGTCGCGCGTGCGAGCGTACGTCTTCGACCCGGGACTGGTGAGGACCGACATAAGCCTAAAGTCGTCGAGCGGGATCGAGGCGCTGGTATGGCGCCTGAGAAGCCGGAGCCGCGGCGCGCTCGCCCCGGAGATTCCTGCCGGTCACCTCGCGTCGCTCGCGCTCGCCCCTGACCTCCAAGACGAATCCGCGCTCTACTGGCGCCTCGGGCGGCCGGTCGCCGCGGACCCCGCGGGGCTCGATCCGACGGCAGGCGCGCGGCTATGGGCGCTTTCCGAGCAGCTGTGCGGGGAGCGACTCGGACATTCCGGCTGAAGCATGCCGCCTGTACTTCCCTTCCTGCCTGCCCTATCACAGGCTTCGTACCAGCATATAGGCATTGCCATTTTTCTACCACCGGGATACTATACCCTCCGGCGTCTCACAGTACCCGACGCCCGAATCCTTTCCACAGGAACGACCCGTGCCACTAAGATACCTAGCAGTGTCAGCATCCCTTCTCCTTGCGTCCGCGGTTTCCGCGCAGGACATCGTCACGGCCGAGCAGTTCTTCGCCAGAGTATCTGAGCGGTATGCCCAGGTCGCTGACTACGAAGCCCGTATTTCGATCCGGACCCAGAGAGCCACGATGCTGGGCACGGTCTGGTACAAGGCGCCCAGTCTCCTCCGGATCGACTTCACGCAGCCGGCTGAGCAGGTTATCTCATTCAACGGAGAAACGCTGATTATCTATATCCCCGAGTTCCGGGCCGTGCTCTCCCAATCCGTGGCCTCCAGCGGTGCGGGCGGTGCGGGCTTGGCCACGGCGGACGGGCTCCGTACCCTGCGCCGGAACTATACGATAGCCTACGAGAGGAGCCCCAACCCTGTCCC
>DASSAH010000266.1:0-1664 GCA_035685585.1 Coriobacteriia bacterium | reverse complement strand
ACCGGCCTGTGTGCGTAATCAGGTCCTTCTTCTCCGGCGGCCGAGGTGCAGGGGGCTCCGAGGGATCGTAGTTGCGGATCCTGCAGATACGTTTCGGGCAGCAGGATGCGGATGCCCGCGACCGACCTGCCGAGGCAGGAGCCGAAGTGTGTCATGTCGCCCGTCAGCAGCACGTCGGCAGCGCTGACGATGGCGGCCAGGAGCACGGGTCGGTCCTTGGCCGGCAGGCCGGGGTCGTCCTGAATCGGGAAGTCCGCAGGCTCGGCGGGCACCACGAGCAGCCCGGCGATGAGCACCTCGAGCCGCTCGGCGGCTTCGGGTGACGGAACATTACGACGCGCTTCGGCGAGCACATGCGGCGAAGCCAGCAGGCGAGTGTCCGCGAGCGACCACAGCGAGGCGATCGCCGAGTCGGGCTTGAGTGCCGCCGAGACGATCACGTTGGCGTCGAGGAAGACCCGCTCCACCTACCGCTCCGGTCGCTTCTGGTGCGGAATCGAATCTGGGTCGACACCCATGGCACGCACCTCTTCGAGCGCTGCGTCGAACTCGCCGGCCGTGGCCGCGTTGTTGAGCAAGAACTCGGCCGAGCGCTCGGGTGTGTAGACCTCGACCTGGTAGGCGCGCACGGGCTTGAGCAGGAGTCCGCCGCCGGACTCCTCCATCACGAGCATCTCGCCCTCGTCGAGGCCGTAGCGGCGCCGTGTCTCGGCGGGGATGACCACCGTGCCGCGCTTTCCGATCCTCAGGTACTCCGCCACACGCATCATCTCCTTCGCCGACACGTCTCAGCATAGCAGAATGTCTGATATTCAGACACGCTTCCCGAGGGTGCTCCCTCGTCTGACGACCACCGCCGCTCTCGCCCGCGGGTACAAACCCTGCATGGGAGCGGCCTCACCGACAATACTCGTGCTCAACGCGGGCAGCTCGTCCGTCAAGTACGAGTTGTTCTCGATGGATCCCGAGCGGTCGCTCGTCGCCGGTGAGGTCGAGACCCGCTCGACGACTCCCCGCGAGGCCGCCGAGCGGGCGTTCGCAGCGCTCAGAGCGGAGGGTCACCTCGACGGCCGCGAGAGTCTCGTCGCCATCGGCCACCGCGTCGTGCACGGCGGCGACCTCTTCGACGGCCCCGCGCTCGTCGACGAGGCCGTGCTCGAAGGTATCCGCTCGCTCATGCCCCTCGCTCCGCTCCACCTCGATGCGGCGCTTGCGGGCGTCGCCGTCGCGCGGGACGCGTGTCCGGGCGTCCCCAACGTCGCGGTCTTCGACACCTCGTTCCACCGCACCATGCCCGCGCACGCGCGAGAGTACGCCCTGCCGCGCGCGCTCGCCCGCGAGCACGCCATCCGTCGCTACGGCTTCCACGGCACGTCCTACGCGTACGTCGCCTCCCGCGCCGCGGCCATGCTCGACCGCCCGCTCGAGGAGGTCGACCTGATCGCGCTGCACCTCGGGAACGGCGCGAGCGCGGCGGCGATCCGGGGCGGGAAGAGTGTCGACACCTCGATGGGCATGACGCCGCTCGAAGGACTCGTGATGGGGACGCGCTGCGGGGACGTCGACCCGGCCGTTCCGCTGCTGATCGGTGAGCGAGCCGGCATGGACGCGAGCGAGGTCCACCGGGCGCTCACCCGCGAGAGCGGGCTCGTCGGCATGTGCGG
>DASSAH010000265.1:0-10558 GCA_035685585.1 Coriobacteriia bacterium | reverse complement strand
AACGCCGATGTGAAGACGAGGTCCGCGACGCCGCTCGCGGGAATGGTGACGTCGGCCGGGATACGGACGGTCACCCGCTGGCCCGAGATGGATGGCGCGGTGGCCAGCGGCGTGCCGTTGACCGTCACGCTCGACGCCGCGGCACTCGCGGGCAGGACCGTGCCCACGGGGAACTCGACCGTGATACTGTTCGGAGTGACCGTGCCCCCGGGAGCCGCGGTGGCCGCCAGACGGCCGAACTGCCCCACGGTCACCGGAAACGCGTACGAGCTGATTGAGTCCGCGTAGGCGCTGCCCAACGACACCGCCCCGACGCTCGGAGCGCTGGTGTTGGCCGCAAGCGTGTAGGCGGGACTCGTGCCTGAGATGGTCCCTTGGTCACTCGTGAGACTGACATGGTAGGTGTACGAGCCGGGCTCGGAGGGATGCGCGACATCTCTCACCCGGGCGACGAAGATCCTGTTCGCTTCGCTGCCCGTTCTCGCCGAGGACAGCGTGATCGTCACCGTGCGGTTCGCGACGTTCACGGTCACACCCGTCGGCGTCACTGACGCGCCGCCATGCGTGAGGGTGACCGATGCGGCGCTCACCGCCGACACGTCCGCGTTCGGCGGGAACGTGAATGTGACGCCGGTGATCCGCTCGCCCGGCGAGCTTCGGGCCCCGACCTGCACTTCGGTCACGCGATTGACGAGCAGGTTCGTCGGCTCGGCGGGGGGGTCCGACCCCTGCCAGGCGATCGCGATCCCGACGGCTGTCAGCGCCACGAGCGCTGCCGCGAGAGCGATGATCCGCCACCGCGCCGGAAGGCGGAACCACGTGCGGAATCCGCCCCGGATGCGCCGGCCGGCGCGGGTCAGACACACCCTCTTGTCCCAACCGTCAGCCGGTTGCACGCCCGTCCTCACCGCGTCGCGCATAGCCACTGTGTGGCCACGCGTCCAGCAAACAGATACCCGACAATCGATCATACCATCACCTGACTCCAGGGAAAAGGCGTTTCCGCTGCTGAGAGGCGTCGCATGGTGGTGCGTTGCGTTGACGGGCGGCGCGGGGCGGCGTATCGTCATGCCGTCGTCGCGAGGCGCTTCATCGAAGGACCTCGCAGGCTCGCACGCGACATCGAGGAGGACCACAATGCGCACCGGCTTCGTGATCACCCTGACCGGACCCGACCGCATCGGAATCGTCGAGGAGGTCACCGCGGTCATTCTCGAGCTTGGGGGGAACGTGGAATCGAGCCGGATGGCGCGCCTCGGCGGGGAGTTCTCGATGCTGATGCTCGTCGCCGTGCCGGCAGGCCGCGCGGGGGCAGTCGAACCGGCGTTCAGCAGGCTTTCCGCCAAGGGATTCCGCATCAACATCGCAGCCACCGACCGGGCGGCCGCGGATGCTCACCGAGGGTGGTTCCGCTACCAGATCGAGGTGCACGGAGCCGATCACGAGGGAATCATCCACGAAATCGCTCGCGGCCTGACCCAGCGCGGCATCAACATCGAGTGGGCGGACACGGGGACGACGCGGGCTCCGGTGAGCGGGGCGGCGCTCTTCTCGATGACGGCCCTCGTCGCCGTTCCCCCGGACATCGCCGAGCATGCGTGGACGGCGGAACTGCGCGAAGCTGCTCAGCAGGCGAACGTGGGTGTCACGGTGAATCCGGTCGACATCGAGTAGCCGTCGCCCGGACGCCACGCGAATCCGCGTCTAGAACTCGCACCGCTCGAGCCGTTCGAACAAGATGCCGACCCGCCCGAGGAACGCCGTCGGCTCGAAGATGACATCGAGCTCCTCGGCACAGATCGAGAACTCCGGGTCGGCCTCGAGGCGCTCGCGGAAGTCCGGCCCGCCACGCGCGTTCTGGATGTCGTCCCAGACGCCCATCGCGTTGCGCTGCACGATCGCGTACGCGTCTTCGCGCGACATCCCTGCACCCACCAGCGCCAGCAGCACGCGGCTGGAGTAGATGAGCCCGCGAGTGGCGTCGAGGTTCGCCCGCATGCGTTCGGGATAGAGCACGAGGCCATCGAGGACCCACTCAAGCTTGGCGAGCAGGTAGTCGAGCGCGATCGCCGAGTCGGCGAGCACCACGCGCTCGGCGCTGCTGTGAGAGATGTCCCGCTCGTGCCAGAGCGCGACGTTGTCAAAGCCCACCTGCGCGTTCGCCTTCACCACACGCGCAAGACCGCAGATCCGCTCGGCGGTGATCGGGTTGCGCTTGTGCGGCATCGCCGAGGAGCCCTTCTGGCCCTCGGCGAACGGCTCCTCGGCCTCAAGGGTGTCGGTGCGCTGCAGCGCGCGGAGCTCGGTGGCGATCTCCTCGGCGGTGGCGGCCACGGTTGCGAGCACGGCGAGGAACTGCGCGTGACGGTCGCGCGGCACGACCTGGGTGGAGAGCGGCTCGGGGGTGAGCCCGAGCTTCTCGCAGACGTATGCCTCAACGTACGGGTCGATGTTGGAGTAGCTGCCCACAGCGCCCGAGATCGCGCCGACCGCGACGGTCTCACGGGTGCGTTCGAGCCGGTCGAGCGCGCGTCGCATCGCCCACGCCCAGCGCGCGAACTTCATGCCCATCGTCATCGGCTCGGCGTGGACTCCGTGCGTGCGGCCCACACAGAGCATCTTGCGGGTCTCGAACGCCCGGCGCTTGCAGATCTCGCCTATCCGGCGCACATCCGCACTGAGCAGGTCGATCGCCTGCTTCATCTGGTAGCACAGTGCGGTGTCGCCGAGGTCCGACGAGGTCATGCCGTAGTGCACCCACTTCGAGGGCTCGCCGATGTGCTCGGCCATGTTGGTGAGGAAGGCGATGACGTCGTGGTTGGTCTCGGCCTCGATCTCCTCGATGCGCTCGACCTCGAACGCGGCGCGTTCGCGCACGGCGACGGCGGCCTCGCGCGGCACTACGCCAAGCTCGGCCTGCGCCTCGGTGGCCAGGATCTCGATCTCTTTCCAGATCTCGAACTTGTTCTGAAGCTCCCAGATGCGCGACATCTCGGGACGTGAGTAGCGCGGAATCATCGGGCCGCTCCTCTCGCGGACGAAGTCGCGTACAGGATACGCGATTGCGGGACGCGGGAGCGGGCCGCCCCGGCGTGGCTGTCTACGATTTCAGCCCGGGCGCGACGCCCGCGACCCACCGGTCGATGGCGTCCCAGTCGCGGTGGTCACCCCTCGGCGCCTTCATGGCCTTCAGCACCGTGCGCTCGACGAGACCGAACCGCTGCGGCTCGAACCAGCCGCCGAACAGACCGATGTCGATCGGCTCGATTCCGGACTCGGCGAGCAGCGCGTCGGTGTACGCCCGGACCTCGTCCGCCTTACCGGGGTCGGTGACGAGCGTAAGGCACACCGTGTACAGCGCGGTCGGCATCGCGCGGAGCGCAGCGGCGTTCTCCGCAACCCACTCGGTGACCGCCCGGTGCCACCGACCAGCGCGAACGCCGCTGCCGGCCACCACACCGTCGTAGTCACGCGGATCAGGTCCGTCGTGCGCGGGGAGGACATCGGCCGCCATCCCGGCGCGCTCAAGCGCGACGCCGATCCGTTCGGCCACACCAGCCGTGCAGCCGGATTTCGTCCCGTAGACGACAAGCACCTTCGTCGTCGTCGGGCCCTCGGCGCCGTCGGCACGTCGCGGTAGGCTGTCCTCGGTCACCCCGTCTCCCCTCGACCCGTCCCCGGTCTCGCCCCTAGCGTTCGCCGAGCGGCACGTAGCTCCTCGGAGTCGAAAGACTCTTGTACGCGGGCCTGATCACCCGGCCGCCGCCGGTGATCTCCTCGATGTGGTGCGCGCACCAGCCGACGATGCGAGAAACGGCGAACAGCGGGGTGAACAGCTCCTCGGGGATGTCCAGCATCCGGTAGATGAGGCCGGAGTAGAAGTCGACGTTGGCGCTCACGCCCTTGTACACCTTCCTCCGTTCGGCGATGACCCGAGGCGCGAGGGTCTCGACTGTCGCGTACAGCCTGAACTCCTCCTCCCACCCTTTCTCGGCCGAGAGCCGCTCTGCGCACTCGCGCAGGATGATCGTGCGCGGGTCTGAGACCGAGTACACGGGGTGGCCCATCCCATAGACGAGACCCGAGCGGTCGAACGCCTCCTTGTTGAGCACCCGGGTGAGATAGGCGCCGATCTCCTCTTCGTCACTCCAGTCGCGGACGACGGACTTCAGCTCGTCGAGCATCTGGACGACCTTGATGTTGGCGCCGCCATGACGAGGTCCCTTGAGCGACCCGAGCGCCGCCGCGATTGTCGAGTAGGTGTCCGTACCGCTCGACGAGACCACGCGCGCGGCGAACGACGAGTTCGTGCCCCCGCCGTGCTCGGCATGGATGACGAGCAGCATATCGAGCACGGCCGCCTCCGACGCGCTGTAGCGGCTGTCCGGGCGCATCATGCACAGCAGGTTCTCCGCCGCGGAAAGCTGGGCCACCGGGCGGTGGATGACGAGGCTGCCGTTCTTGAAACGATGCGCCGAGGCCTGGTACGCGTAGACCGCCAGCATCGGAAAGGTCGAGATGAGCTGGATGCTCTGACGCAGCACGGTCCGCACACTCGTGTCGTCGGGCTCGGCGTCGAGCGTGTACAGCGCCAGCACTCCTCGGGCCATCGCGTTCATGATGTCGCGACTCGGCATCGGCAAGATGACATCGTTCACGAAATGGCGAGACAGGACCCGCTCGCTTCCCAGCCGAGCCGTGAACGAATCGAGCTCGGCGCTATCGGGCAGTTCTCCGAAGAGCAGCAGGTATGCGGTCTCTTCGAAGCCGTGGCGCCCCTCGGCTTCGAGGCCTGAGATGAGGTCGCCGATCTCGATGCCCCGGTAGTACAGCTTGCCGGGACAGGGCACGAACGAGTCGCCCTCCGGGGCGTACCCGACGACATCGCCGATGCGAGTGAGTCCCGCGAGCACGCCGCGTCCCGACACGTCTCGCAAGCCACGCTTGACGTCATAGGCCGCATAGAGAGAAGGGTCGATGCTGCCGCTCTCAACGGCCATGCGACTCCACCGCTCGAGCAGCGGGTCCTCGTCCTCGCGCACTGCCGTGGCCTCAAGCGCGTCCTGGTCCATGCGATCATCCCTTCAGCGCGGCAGCTGAACCGCGTCCATGTCACACTCGGCGCACGTATTCTACCCGTTGAGCACCGTCCGCGCTCACTGGCGGGCACGGAACATGACACCACCTGACACCGCCGCTGATGCTCAGAACCGCACCTGGATCCCGTGTTCCGCGAGATGGGCCTTCACGTCACCGATCGTGAGCATGCGGAAGTGGAAGACGGACGCCGCCAAGAGCGCGGACGCCCTTCCTTCGACCACGCCTTCCAGGAAGTGCTCCAGCGTGCCGGCGCCGCCTGAGGCGATGACGGGAACGGAGACCGCGTCGGCGATAGCGCGCGTGAACGGCAGGTCGTACCCGGTCAGCGTCCCGTCGCCATCCATGCTCGTCGGGAGCAGCTCGCCGGCGCCGAGCGCCTCACACGCGCGGGCCCACTCGACGCAGTCTCTGCCCGTCGGCTTCTGGCCGCCGCTGACGACGACCTCGAACCCGGAGGGCATCTCGGGATTGCGCACGCCGTCGATAGCGACGACCACCCGGGATGGCCCGAACGCCTCGGCGGCTTCCTGCACCAATCCGGGGCGGACGACCGCAGCGCTGTTCACCGACACCTTGCTCACGCCCGCGTCGAACAGCGCGTCCATGTCCGCAACGCTCGCGATGCCGCCGCCGACGGTGAGCGGCACCGGCCCGAGCGCCTCGGCGACGGCCCTCGCCCATTCGATCCGCGTCGCGCGCTCTTCCACGGTCGCGGCGATGTCGAGCATCGCGACTTCGTCAGCGCCCGACTCCCGGTAGTAGCTCGCGTTCTCGACCGGGTCGCCCGCGTCACGCAGGTCCACGAAGTGGACGCCTTTGACGACCCTGCCGTCCTTCATGTCGAGACACGGGATGATCCTGACGTGGGCCACGGTGACTCCTCTCGGCTACCCTCTCCCGGCGCGCCTCTCGTGTTCCCGGCGCGCCTCATGCGCGCATTCTATCCGAGCCAGAAGCGAGCATGGGCTATCATCCAACCAACATAGGTCGTGTGCGGAGGGACGCATGCTCGGCATTTGGGAACTCGTCGGGAACAAGCTCAAGTTCGGCCTCATCGCGGCCGCTATCGGGCTCATCGTGTCGCTCACCTTCATCATGGCGTCGATGTCCGAGGGCCTCGTCACCGGCATGACCGGAGCGGCGCGCGCGCTCGACGCGGACGCCCTCGTCTTCCAGGGCGACACGTTCCTCGCGCTTGAACGCAGCCGCCTGACCGCCGACGACATAGAGGCGGTCTCCCGGACCGAGGGTGTCGCGTCGGCGTACGGCGTGGGGCACGCGTTCATCTCCATCGACGCGCCAGACGAGGCGTTCAACGCGCGCGCGTTCGGGCTGGGTGGCCGATTCGACCAGCTGCCGATCGTGGAGGGAGTCGGCACGCCCGGCCCCGGAGAGGCGATCGTCGACGTCACGGCGAAGGAGAACGGCGTCAGACTGGGTGACACGCTCGAACTCACCCCGATCGGGGAGGAGCTCGTGGTCGTCGGGTTCACCGAGGGCAGGCGGTACGTGATGACCCCGGGGGTCTTCGTCGACCTGCCGACGTGGGAGCGCATCTTCGCCGCGACGGCGCTCGGACAGATGCGCGAACGGTACACCGGGGAGGCGCCAGGAGCGGATCGCGTCGTGCAACAGATTGACGGGAGCGTCTCGGTCGCGGCAGTTGATCTCGAGCCCGGGACGACCGTCGAAGAACTGGCTGCCGATCTCGCGCCACAATACGATGTCGCGACCCCGCAAGCCGCCGCGATGGCCAGCAACGGGATGACCGTCATGATGCTCGCCGTCAACGGGATACAGGGCGTCTCGCTCGCGATCAGCGCGCTCGTCATCGGCGTGTTCTTCTTCATCACGACCCTGAACAAGACCGGCCAGATCGCCGCCCTCAAAGCGCTCGGCGCGTCGAACGGGTTCGTCTACCGCCAGCTCCTCGTCCAGATCACGCTGCTCGTGGCCGTCGCATCGGCGATCGGCATCACGATCACGTTCGCGATGGGCGCATCGATGCCGCCGGCGATGGCGTTCGACCCGCAGCCGGTACGGTGGGCCGTGGCTCTCGTGTCGGTGTTCGCGATGGCCTACCTCGGCAGCCTCTTCTCGCTCAGGAGCATTCTCGCGATCGATCCCGCGACCGCCCTCGACCGTGCCGAGCACTAGGAGCGCAGCGTGAGCCTGCTTGAGGTCACCGAGGTGACGAAGACCTACGGCGCCGGACGCGCCCAGGTCACAGCGCTCGACGGCGTGTCGTTCTCCCTCGATCGCGGCCGCCTGCTCGCGGTCCTCGGCCCGTCCGGTTCAGGCAAGACCACGCTTCTCTCGATCATCGCTGGCCTGCTCGAACCGTCGAGCGGCCAGATCGCGATCGGCGGAACGCCCATCCACCTGCGGTCCGCGCGCGAGGCGGCCGAGTTCCGCCGCACCCGTGTGGGGCTCGTGTTCCAGGAGTACCACCTGATCCCGTACCTCTCGGCCATCGAGAACCTCCTCGTGCTCTGCCGCTTCGCTGGGCGGGTGCGGGAAGACGACCGCGCGAGGGCGGCGCGCCTCCTTGCCGAGTTCGGACTCGCTGAGCGTGCCGGTCACCGGCCTTCGAGTCTCTCGGGAGGCGAACGTCAACGGGTCGCAATCGCCCGCGCGCTCATGAACGACCCGGAGATCATGCTCGTCGATGAGCCGACCTCACACCTCGACACGGACCGCGGCCGCCAGGTCATCGAGATGCTGCACGCCCACATCCGCGGCCGGGACATGACGTGCGTCATGGTGACGCACGACCCGCGAATGGCCGAGGAGGCCGACGAAGTCATCAGACTCGTCGATGGACGCGTGGTACGCCCGCCTCAGCCCTCGTCGCGAAAGCCGGCCGCGATGTGAGAGCCGTCACAGAACGGCTTGTTGGCCGAGGACCCGCAGCGGCAGAGCGTCACGCGGTTCCGCACCTCGTACGGCTCTCCCTCGGCGTCGACCACCGGAATGCCGCCCCTCACCCAGAGTGGGCCGCTCACGCCGAGCGACGGGTCGTCCACGATCGCGATGGAAGGCGCGTACTCCGGCTCGCACAGCCCGCGTGCATCCGCGGACAGCACGTAGCGGCCTGAGGGACAAAGCATAGCCTCCTCCATCGCGAGCGCGAGCGCCTCGGGGTCGTCGCAACGCTCAACGAGGTTCCAGAGGCCCTCGGCGCGGTCGCAGAAGCGCGCCTCGGCACAGAGACGCCGCGCATCGTGCAGGCGCACGCCCGGCCCGTCGATGGGGACCGCCTGCGCAGCGTAGGAGGTGTGTCCCGCAGTCTCCGTCCCGTCAAACCCTTCCGCCACATGCGTCATGTCGCAGAACGGCTTGTCCTCCGACAGGCCGCAGCGGCACAGACGGTACGTCTCCGGCGCCTTCACGGTCTCGGTCGTGCGCCATTCCACCGACTCGCCTTCGGCGTTCGTTATGATCTCGACGCGCACAATCGGCACCCCGCCTGTCACGAGGTACGGGCCGTGTTCGGTGACTCGGATCCGCATCCGGGATGAGCTCTCGTCCACCGCGGCCGCTCAGCGGTTGAGGACCTTGACCGCGCCGACCGGGTCGTCCACCCGCAGGACGACCGTGACGCTCGTGCCGTCGCCAGCCGTCCCGTAGATCCAGTGGACGTTGATGTCCTCGCGAGCGAGTCTCGCGGCGGCCTTCGCCAGCGAGCCCGGTTCGGCGGGCAGCTCGAGCAGCACCACGTCCCGGCGCACGACCGACATGTTGATGATGTTCGCGAGAGCCGCGGTCGCCCGCTCGTTGCCGTTCGTGACGATCATGAACTCGCCGCGGTCGTCCTTCTCGTACGCGGCGATCGCGTAGATGTCGATGGCCTCGCCGGATATGGCTTCGGTCACCTGCGCTAGGAGGCCGACCCTGTTCGGGGCTGTGACGAACAGTTCCTGAGCGATCTGTGCCTCGGCCATGGTCATCTCCTCCGTGTTCGATGCTCCGGTCTGTCGCCGAGTAGATACCCGCTCCCCGCGACGTCCATCACGCCGACAACGCGCGCTCGCGTTCGATCCATCCGGCGATCGCCGAGACGATGTGGTCGCGCTGGCGGTCGACCGACGAGCCGGCCTCAGGCAGGAGCCCGGTCCCGGCGGCCGACGCGACCGCCGACATGAGCGCGAACGCGCCGGTGTAGACCTCCTCCGGGTACTCAAACACCCGTGTGAGCAGGCGCCGGTCGACAAGGAGTCCCAAATCGGCTGTCGCCTGGCTCGGCCCGATCCCCGCGAGCCTGCGATAGTAGAGATTCGTGACTGGACGGCCGAAGAAGCCGTCGAACAGCGCCTCGGCCACGCGCGGCGGCTGCTCCAGGACCTCCTCGGCAATCCCTTCCGACAGGCTCCAGACCTCGCACTCGACCGCCTGCTTGAGCCAGTACGCCTCGACCTGGCGCCGCTGAGCGCGCACGTGGATGGTCACGAACCGCGTCACGTCGGCGTCAGGGTCCCAGCGGTGCCCGAGGGAGCCGAACGCTCCGTAGTACTCCTCGCGATGTCTCCCCCACCACTCCTCAAGGCTCGTGAACTCCTGGCTCCCGTACCCTCCCCGCCGCATGGCGGCCGACGCGAGGATACGCGCGACGCGCCCGTTGCCGTCCATGAACGGGTGGATGCCGGCCAGCCGCGCATGCACGAGCGCGGCCACCACCGGTGCGGACTCGACCGTCTCGTTCGCCCACGCGCACATCTCGTCGACCAACCCGCGGACGTCGCCGAACGCGGGAGGTTCGTAGAGTACGCCGCCGGTCGAGCGGTCTCCGAGCCACACGTTCTTCGCGCGAAACGCTCCGGCCTGAGCATCGGGCTGGACACCCATGACTCTGCGGTGGACCTGCAGCACCCACTCGGCGCTCCACTGGAACCCTTCGTCGTCCGCCCTGCGCAGCGCGTACTCGACTGCCTCGCGGTACCCTTCCACGAGCCCGCAGTCGTTCTCGCACACCCAGACCGGGCGATCACCCGCGAGGATCCGCCGCACGTCGTCCGCTGTGACTGGAACCCCCTCGATGCCGGTCGAAGCGGCGACGACGCCGGTCTCCCACTCGCGACGCAACCTGCCGAGCCAACGGCGCGACAGGGAACTCGCGCACGGAAGGGTCGCCCGGATGCGCTCAAGACGCTCGAGTTCGTCAGCCAGGTAGGATGTCATCCGGTGACGGTACATCACCCCTCCAACGCGCTGTTCACCGGCGGGCGAAGTCGTCGGGGTGCTTGCCGAGACGACCGGCCTCCCCCCGGTCGAGCGCGTCGATCGCCGCCATCTCGGCATCGCTGAGTTCGAACCCGTAGAGGTCGGCGTTCGCCCGAATGCGCTCCGGATGGGTGGACTTCGGGATCACGGCTACCCCCCGCTGGAGCGCCCAGCGCAGTGCTACCCGCTCCGGCGTGATGCCGTGACTCGCGGCGATGCGTGTGATCTCGGCCACCTC
>DASSAH010000264.1:0-2346 GCA_035685585.1 Coriobacteriia bacterium | reverse complement strand
TACGGGCCGATCCAGGCGCTCCTGGAAGACCCGGAGGTCACCGAGGTGATGGTGAACAACCCCAACACGGTCTACCTCGAACGCAAGGGGCGGATCATCCAGACCGACCGGCGGTTCATCGATGAGGCGCACCTGTTGCGCATTATCGACAAGATCGTCGGGCAGGTGGGCAGGCGGATCGACGAGGCGTCCCCGATGGTCGACGCGCGGCTGCCGGACGGCTCGCGCGTGAACGCGGTAATCCACCCGCTCGCCATCAACGGTCCGATGCTCACGGTGCGCAAGTTCTCGCGAGACCCGTTCACCGTGGACGACCTCATCAACTTCGGCACGCTCAGCCCGAACGTGGCGATGTTCCTCGAGGCGTGCGTCCGCGGCAAGCTGAACATCCTGATCTCGGGCGGGACCGGGACCGGCAAGACGACGCTGCTGAACGTCGTCTCGCTCTTCGTGCCGAACGACGAGCGCATCATCACCATCGAGGACGCCGCCGAGCTCAGGCTCGGCCAGGAGCACGTGTTGCGGCTCGAATCGCGCCCGCCCAACATCGAAGGCAAAGGCCAGGTCACGATTCGCGATCTCGTGCGGAACTCGCTGCGCATGCGGCCTGACCGCATCATCATCGGCGAGGTGCGCGGCGCCGAGGCGCTCGACATGCTGCAGGCGATGAACACCGGCCATGAGGGCTCACTCTCGACCATCCACGCGAATTCGCCGCGCGACGCGCTCGCGAGGCTCGAGACCATGGTGCTGATGTCAGGACTCGACCTGCCGATGCGCGCGATTCGCGAGCAGACCTCCTCGGCAATCGACCTCATCATCCACCTGAGCCGCTTGCGCGACGGGTCGCGCAAGGTGGTACAGGTCTCCGAGGTCGGCGGCATGGAAGGCGACACGATCATCATGCAGGACGTCTTCTACTTCGACTACTCGATGGGCGTGGACGAGGACGGGCGGTTCAGGGGCGTGCTCAAGGGGACGGGGTTGCGTCCGAGCTTCACGCAACGCCTTGAAGACCTCGGCATACACACACCGGGCGACCTGTTCGAACATGAGCCCCCGGAAAGGCGATGACGTGATGCGTACCGCTCGCGGGACAGTCGCGCTCGTCATCGCGCTCGCGGTGTCGTGGGCCGTGAGCGGAGGTGTGGTCGCCCAGGACGCGCCCGCTCAGGACGTCCCGGAACACGTGCTGGTCGCCCAGGGGGTGGACTCATCCGGGTTCCCGGTGATCGCGCTCACGGTCACGCTCCCTGTCGAGATGCTCGCGGGAGGCGAAGGCGAGACGGCCTTCACCGTGCTGGAGAACGGCGCCGAGCGGGAACTGCGCAGCGTCGAGCCGCTGGCGGCAGAGCGGGCGCCTATGGACGTGCTGCTGCTCATCGACACGAGTGGCAGCATGCGGGGGGCGCCGATGGCCGACGCCAAGACGGCGGCCCGCGCGTTCGTGGCGGCCAAGGGCGAGGGCGACGAGATCGCGATCGTCGCCTTCGACAGTCAGGCCGAGGTGCGCTCGGCGTTCACGAGCGACCGCACGGCGCTCAACGCTGCGATCGACACCTTGGAGGCTCAGGGCAACACCGCCCTCTACGACGGGGTGGTGAAGAGCGCGGGGCTCCTCGCGGCCCGGTACGATCGCGAGCGGGTCATCCTGCTCCTGAGCGATGGCGGGGACACCGCAAGCGTCAACACGCTCGACGAGGCGGTCAGGGGACTTGTCGCGAGCGGTGCGCCTGTCTACGCGGTGGGACTTGAGACGCCCGAGACGGACATGGGTGTGCTCGCGACCATCGCGGAGCAGTCCCGCGGGCGGCTGATCGAGGTCGCGGACTCTGGCGACCTCGAGCGGCTCTACGCCGATGTCGCGCGCGAGCTCACGACCCAGTACCGGCTCACGTTCGAGAGCGCGCAGCCCAACACGACGCAGCTCGATCTGCAGGTGCTGGCGACGGTGGACGGTCGGACGGGCGCCACGAGCTTTGTGGTGGACAACCCGTTCTTCGAGCGTGCCGAGGGAATAGGCACGGGGACGGAGCCCGCCTCGCCCATAGCCGCGATCGCGCTGGCGGCGCTCATCACGTTGCTTGCGTTCGCAGCGGTCGCGCTCTCCGTGTGGGCGCTGCTCGGCATGGTCGCCGGCAGGACGTCTCGCCTCGACGACCTGCGCTTCTACGACCAACTGAGCGGCGTCAAGGACACGACCAATACCCCCTCGGCCGGGGTGGGCGGGATCGTGCGCGAGGCGGTCGCGGTCGTGGCGGGACACCGTGGTCTCACGCAGCTCGTCCACCAGAAGCTCGAGCGGGCGGGATTGCCACTGCGCCCGGTGGAATACATCTACCTGCA
>DASSAH010000263.1:0-2116 GCA_035685585.1 Coriobacteriia bacterium | reverse complement strand
GTAACCCGACGAGCATCGATTCGTACAGTGGCTCCTGTGAAGGCTCATCGACGAACGCGCGGTAGTACGCGGGGATCCACTCGAGCTCATCGATCTCGCGGAAGAAGAGCGCGGACTTCTCCGCGCTCCGTGCCCCCTCGTAGACAGCGGCGTCGACCGGCACGGTGAGCCGGACTTCGTCGCCCTCGAACCGCCAGGCGAGCACGACCGGGGGCATCGGTTCGGCGTCAGCGACGGCATCGATGCTCGGGTAGACGACATCAGGTGGCAGCGGCATCAGCGTGTCGGCCGCGCAGCCGGACAACGCGAGTACCGCGAGCAGCAGCGGCACGACTCTGATGACGCGCTTCCTCACAGAAGCTTCCCTCCGTGTGTTGGGGCAGGCCCACGCGACGATGTCCACGGCGTTTCCGGTACACGCTAGCAAAAACGCGTCCCCACCGGGCGGCGAACGCGTGTGGAGCATCGAGATTCCAGACACGCGAGATTCGGCCGAGTCAGCGACGGGCCGAGGGGTAGATACTCCACGGCGAACGCGGCGGCTACGGCGGACGTCCGCGATTGCGGGAGGAGCGACGATGAGTCCGACTGTCATACGCTGCGAGAAGCTCACGAAGTACTACGGAAGGAGCCGCGGCGTCGAGGACCTGACCTTCGAGGTGAGGCCGGGTCAGGTCTACGGGTTCCTCGGCCCGAACGGCGCGGGGAAGACCACGACGATCCGCTGCCTCCTGTCGATGCTCAAGCCTACGAGCGGGCGCGCCTTTCTCTTCGACGAGGAAGTGGGCGTCGACGGCCGCGAGCTGCGGCGCCGGATCGGATACGTGCCGGGCGATGTCAGCCTGTTCGAGAAGCAGACGGGACGCTGGACGCTCGACTACGTGGCGGGCCTCCGCGGCGGACGCGGCCCGGTCGCGGCCGAGCTGTGCGAGCGCCTGAGGTTCGACCCGTCGCGGCGCGTGCGTGAACTCTCGAAAGGCAACCGGCAGAAGCTTGCGCTGGTGATCGCGCTCATGCACCGTCCCGAACTCCTTATCCTGGATGAGCCCACGAGCGGACTCGATCCGCTCAACCAGCAGATCGTCTTCGACATACTCGAAGAGCGGGTCGCAGACGGGGCGACGGTCTTCCTCAGCAGCCACATCCTGCCCGAGGTCGAACGGGTCTGCGAGCGGGTCGCGATCATCCGCGACGGTCGCGTGGTGGCGGAGGAGCGGGTCGGCGTGCTGCTCTCGAAGGCCATCCGCACGGTGAGCTTGACGTACGCCGAGCCGGTGCCCGATGCGTTCGTGCACGGACTTTCGGGGCCGGCGTCGGTCGAGCGGGTCGGCGACTCGGCGCTCATCGCGAAGGTGGCGTCGGACGTTGACGGAGCGATGCGGCAGCTGCTGGGCCGCCCGATCGTGGACATCACCGTCGAACATGCCTCGCTCGAAGAGGTGTTCATGCAGTACTACGGCGACGACGCGGAGGGAGGCGCGGGATGAGCAGGACCGTCTTCTTCTCAGCGCTCCACCTGCGGCGGATCTCGCTGTTCTGGTTCTCGTTCGGCATCGCCGTGTACGGATGGCTCATGGTGGCGTTCTTCCCGCTGATCGAGGAGAACGTCGAATACCTGCAGGCCATCGAGTCGATCCTCACCGAGGAGATGATGGCGCTCTTCGGCAGGGAGGGTTTGGGCTTCGGTACGCTCGGTGGGTTCCTGGCCCTCGAGTACCTCGGCCTCATCTGGGTCTTCATCGTAGGAGCCGCGGTCATCACGTTCGCGGCTGGGGCGCTCGGCGGGGCCGTGGACGACGGGACGATGGAGCTGACGCTTTCCCAGCCGGCGTCGCGCACCCAGGTTGTGCTGACCCGCTACGTGGCGCTTGCCGCCTACGCCGGCGCCCTCAACTTCGTCACGGTCGCGACGCTCTACGTTCCGGGCCTGGTCCATGACGTCGATGTCCCCCTGGACGCGATGGCGCTCCTGTTCGCCATCGGCTGGCTCGTCACGATGGCCATCGGCGGCGTCGCGTACGCGCTGTCGGCCGCGTCGTCGGGAGGCGGCCGGACCATCGGCGTGAGTCTCGGGCTACTCATCGGGATGTGGCTTGCGGACGTCCTGGGGACTCTG
>DASSAH010000262.1:0-16102 GCA_035685585.1 Coriobacteriia bacterium | reverse complement strand
CTGAGATCGTGGACATGCTCGTGCGGGACTCCCGCGCCCTCGATGAGCAGGAGATCGAGACCCACGACCAGCAGCGCGCAGAGCTCACACGCAAGATCGCAGAGCTCGATCAGAAGGCCTCAAGACTTCTCGACTCCTACCTCGATGGGATCGTGCCTGTCGATGCCTACCGTGTGAAGGCCGACGAGATCGCAGAGTCACGGCGCACTCTCGAACGCCGCCTCGCCGCTCTCAGGTGCGGCACGGCTGACAAGACCGCGCAGGTAGAGGCGGTAGCCAGGGCTGCGATGGGCGCTCGCTCGCAGTTCGCGACGGCTGACACCGAGGGCAAGCGCCGCCTTCTTGCTGCCGTGGTTTTGAACGCAGAACTCACCGACTGCGCCATCGGCTCCTACCAGCTAAAACGCCCCTTCGAGTATCTCCGCAGAGACCCCGAAGGGGCGTTTCATCATCCGTGGTGGGCGCTAGAGGATTTGAACCTCTGACCCCTTCCGCGTCAAGGAAGTGCTCTCCCCCTGAGCTAAGCGCCCATCGACCGCGCAACGCGCAGCGACGCACATTGTATCAACTCGTCGGATCGACGCCACCCCCTGTGTTGCCTCGGCCACACGCCCTTGCTAGACTACCCTCTGCGCGCGGACGTAGTTCAGTGGTAGAACACCACCTTGCCAAGGTGGGGGTCGAGGGTTCGAATCCCTTCGTCCGCTCCATCGAGTCGATCCGAAGGCTGGTCCCGGAGGCCTCAGCACGGTCCGGGTGGCAAGTCTTCGATTCTCATACGCCACCTTCGTGGTGCCCATACGGCGACGTGGCCAAGGGGTAAGGCAGGGGCCTGCAAAGCCCTTATCCCCGGTTCGAATCCGGGCGTCGCCTCCACCGTACGCAGAGGGCCGCCCACCGGGCGGCCCTTCCACATCCGCTTACGACGCGTACTTGAGCTCCATGCGTCGGGAGAGCTCAAGCCGCAGCAGCCCACGCTCGGCGCTACCGGAATCGGGGATGTTCTCGAGTGCCCACTGGATGATCTCGATGGGGACGAGCGGGAAGCGCTTGCACGCCTGCTCAAGGGTCATGACTGCTACCTCCATGCTACGACTGTGACTGCGGATTCTGGTGCGGTGGCGCTGCGATCACGAGTGCCGATAGAACATGACCTACACGTATCTTCTGCGGACGGCCCCGTTCAGTCAACAGCTCGGCCCGAAGCCGGTCCGTCGCCCCATCTAACGAAGAGCTCGTGGGGGATGCCGAGAAGGTCAAGCACCTTGCCGACGACGAAGTTGACTTGGTCGTCCAGTGTCTCCGGATGATGATAGAACGCGGGCATCGCGGGAACGATGTGCGCCCCCGCCTCGGCAAGCGCGACGAAGTTGCGGAGGTGGACCAGTGACAGCGGCGTCTCCCGCGGCACCAGGACGAGTGGCCTGCGCTCCTTCAGTGCGACATCCGCGGCACGCTCGGCGAGATTCGACGACAGGCCCGAGGCGACCCTCGCGCAGTACCCCATCGACGCGGGAGCGACCACCATCGCGTCCGTGCGATGTGACCCTGACGCCAGGGGGTCGAAGAGGTTGTCGTAGTGCGCAATCCTTAGCGGGGCCGTACTCGGCAGTTCGAGATAGCGCAGCAGGGCGTGTGCGCCGTCCCGGACGGGCACCTCGAGGCGCAGTTCGTGCGTCAGCACACGTTGTCCCGCGGACGTCATGATGAGAGCGACCTCGTGTCCCCCCGCGAGGAGACGTTCGACGAGACGCAACCCGTAGACGCCTCCTGACGCGCCAGTGATCGCGACGGTGTACCTGCTCATGGCACCCTCTCCCCTCACGTGACAAGGCGGTCGACAAGCGCACCGGAAAAGACGACCATCGCAATGACACCGTTGACGGTGAAGAAGGCGGCGTTCACGCGCGAAAGGTCGGTCGGCTTCACGATCGCGTTCTCATACGCGAGCAGAGCCGCCGCAACCATGACGCCGGCGAACCACGGCCAGCCGGCCCCGGTGAGCCACCCCGCGATCGCGAGCAGCGCGACGGTGAGGACATGCACGACGCGGGTCTGGAAGAGCGCCGAATCGATGCCGAGGTCAGCAGGCATCGAATGGATGCCGTCACGCACATCGCACGCGACGTCCTGTGTCGCGTAGATGATGTCGAACCCCGCCGTCCATAGCATGACCGCCAGACCGAGCACCCATGGCACTGGGTCGGAGAGCGAACCGCCCACCGCGACCCACCCGCCGACAGGGGCGAGTCCGAGGCACAGTCCGAGCCAATAGTGACACAGCGGGGTGAACCGCTTCGTGTACGGGTAGACGACGAAGACGATGAGCGGAATCGGCCACAAGAAGCGCACGATCGGGTCAAGCTGCCACACGCCGAAGATGTAGAGCGCGAGCATGCCAGCCGAGAACAGCCACAGTTCCCAGGCGGCGATCCGGCCAGCCGGAACCGCCCTGTCGGCCGTCCGTGGGTTACGGGCGTCGATCTCCTTGTCGACAGCCCGGTTCACAACGAACGCGAACGCGCGCGCGCCGACCATCACAGCCGTTATCCACCCCAGCGCGCGCCACTCGGGCCACCCCGCCCCAGCGCCATAGAGCGCGCCGATGTAGGCGTACGGGAGAGCGAAGACGCTGTGCTCAAACTTGACGAGCTCGAGGAAGACTCGGATCTTCTCGGCTGCCCTACCCAAGGCCAAGCTCGTCCCAGAGCGCGTCTATCCGGGCCTTGACCGTCTCGTCCATCGCGAGCGCCTCCGGCCATTCACGGTCGTACCCCTCGCCGGGCAGCGGCTTCGTGGCGTCGATGCCCATCTTGTAGCCGAAGCTCTCAAGGTTGCTCGCGTGGTCGAGGCGATCGAGCGGTCCCTTGGAGATGAGGATGTCCCTGCTTGGATCGACGTTGTTGAAGCACCGCCACGCGACCTGGGAGTAGTCGTGGCAGTCGACGTCCTCGTCGACGACGATCACGTACTTCGTGAGCATCATCTGCCCCATCGACCACGCGAAGTTCATGACACGGAACGCTTGGCCCGCGAACTCCTTCTTGATCTGGAAGATCGCGCAGTTGTGGAACACCCCTTCGAGGGGGAGGTCGTAGTCGATCACTTCGGGCATCATCGCCCGGATGACGGGGAGGAAGATGCGCTCGGTCGCCTTGGCGAGGTAGCAGTCCTCCATCGGCGGTCGCCCGACGATGGTCGTGGGGTAGATCGGGTCCCGGCGCATGGTGACCGCCTCGACATGGAACACGGGGAAGTATCCGGCGAGCGAGTAGTAGCCGGTATGGTCCCCGAAGGGTCCCTCCCACCGGGTCTCCTCAGGATCGCACCAACCTTCCAGGACGATCTCGGCCTGCGCGGGAACAAGCAGGTCGTTGGTCACGCACTTGACCGCCTCGACCGGATCACCTCGGAGGATCCCTGAGAACAGATACTCGTCGATCATGGGAGGCACCGGTGCTGTAGCCGAGTAGACGGTCACCGGATCGCCACCGAGCGCGACGCTCACCGGTACGCGGGACACGCCCGCTTCGCGCCACTGCTGCAGGTTCTTCGCCCCGTCATGGTGCTGGTGGATATGCAGGCCGGTCGTGTTCTTATCGAAGACCTGCAGCCGGTACATGCCGACGTTGGGACGCCCTTTGAGGTTGGACGTCACGACGAGCGGCAGCGTGATGAACGGCCCTCCGTCGCCAGGCCACGTCGTGAGGACCGGCAGGCTCGTAAGATCAACCTCATCTCCTCGCAGCACGATCTCCTGGACCGGCGCTTTACCCTGCTTGACCTCTCTGGCCCCGGCGGTGGCAAGACCTTTCAGTCCCATCAGGACATCCAGCTTTCCCCTCATGCTGGCAGGCATGTCGAGGGGCAGGAGATCCATCAGCTCTCTTGCCTTGCTGTCGAGGTCGCGCCAGGTGCCGGTCTCGGCATCAACCCCCAAGGCCCACGCCATCCGGTCATAGCTGCCGAACAGGTTGATGGCGACCGGCATCGAATACCGCTCCCCCGTCGCCCGGTTCACCGGATTCTCGAACAGGAGCGCCGGACCGACGGCCTTACTCACCCTGTCCGTGATCTCTCCAATCTCAAGCAGCGGATCGACCTCGGCCGAGATTCTGACGAGTTGTCCTCGCTCCTCGAGCAGGGTGATGAACTCACGGATGTTGGCGATGGGCATGGCTATACACTCCCCTGGCTCGGATAACACGTCCTCGGATGATATCTTCCATCCCGCGGGCTGTCACAGCGAAGGCGCGTCACGACGCCTGCCAGCCTAGAGCGGACTCAAGCGCATCGAGCGTCTGTATTCCCGCTGGCGGCCGACCGTTTCCTGCCCGTTCGATGAGCACTGGGGTCATGCCGGCGGCCGAGGCGCCAACGATGTCTGCGTAGTGGTGGTCACCCACATGAACGGCCTCGGCCGGACGAACACCGACCCGTTCGCAGGCCAACTCGAAGATCCGCGGGTCTGGCTTGTGGAGACCCACCTCGGCCGATGAGACGATCGTGTCGACCATCTCGGCGATGCCGAGGTCTCGCAGCAGAGAGGTCAGCCGCGCGTCCCAGTTCGAGATGATTCCGATGAGCTGGTCCCTGCCTCGCAGCCTCATAAGCGCGGGGATGACGTCGTCGTACGGCCTCCACCGGTCCGCGCTGCCGAACTCCTCGTACACGCGCCGAGCGAGCGACTCCGCGTCATCGTCGATTCCGAGTCTGCGAGCCAACAGCGAGTACATGCCGACCCAGACACCGCTCGTCTCCTCCTCGTCGGTCCAGAACGTGTCGTCCTCCCGATACCGGTCCTCGTAGTAGGCATCGACGATCGGCATGAGCTCATCGATCGCCGCGATCTCGCGCACATGCCCCGCCTCGGCGAGGACCTGGCGGCACACCTCGGACACACTCGGGTACGGGTACAGGAGTGTGTTGCCGACGTCGAAGAAGACGGCCCGGTTCATGAGGTCAGCCGAGGAAGACGGCGACGTCGGTCTCGTGCCCCGGGGCCGGTGGCTGGTCCTCGCACGGGTAGCCGACCGCCACCACCGCGGCGATCACCCGGTCTGACGGCACATCGAGTACGCGGGCGAGTTCGTCGCGCACATAGAACGAGAACGTGATGTTGCACGCGCCCAAGCCGAGGCCTGTGGCCGCCAGGAGCATGTTCTCGATCGCCGCCCCCACCGACAGGTGGGTGTTGAGCTTCGAGAACTCGTCGTCGACGTAGGGCATCGTGCAGACGATCACGACAGGCGCGTGACCGAGTTCCGAGTACCAGCGCACCGCGTAGGAGTGCAACTCGGAACCCATGACGTCCAGGAACTCCTCGAGGTGCTTCGTCCCGTGCGCCATCGCCTCGCCGATCCGAGTTCTCGTCTCCCCGGTGGTGACGTAGAACCGCCAGGGCTGCGCGTTCATAGCCGACGGGGCCATGGCGGCGGCGCTCACGATCCGCTCGAGCGCCTCCCGAGGAACGGGGTCCGGCAGGAACGACCGTACTGAGCGACGTCGCTCGAGCGCATCGAACACGTCCATTCTGAAGACTCCTCTTCGTTCACGCATCCAGACCCTACACTAGCGCGGTCCGCGCGGTCCGCCCGGTCACGCTCGGGCACGAGCTCCGCGGCCGAGCACACCGCTCTAGCGTATCGTGTCGACGCGCCGCACGAACGGGCGCAGCTTCACGAGGGTCACCTCGGTTCCGCCGCTGTCCAACGGGCAGAACGCCACTTGGTCCATGAGCGCGCGCATGAACATGACGCCCCTCCCGCCGACAGCGTACAGGTCGTCACTACAGGCATGCTCGCCGTCGAAGCCACGTCCCGAGTCGGTGACACGCACCGCGACCCGGTCGGCATATGCGGTCACGTCGACGCGGATGCGTGAGTCGGCCTCTCTCGACGACCCGTGCCTGATGGCGTTCGCTAGTGCCTCGCCGACCGCCACCTTGATGTCGAAGAGCGCCGACTCGTTGAAGTCGAGGGACGAGACCAGCTCGTAGACCTGATCGCGCACGCCGGCCAAGCTGTCCACCTCGGCGGGCATGTCAAGCGAACGGATCCATTCGATGACAAGGTCGCTCTCAACGACGTCGAAACACGCAACTGCGGCATCGAGATCACGCGTCTCGGTCAGGCACGACGCCACACTGAGAAGACCCGTGAGCTCAAGAATCCTGGAGACGTCTTTGTTCGCACCGGCGAGGATCGCCTTCCCCTCATGGCCTTGCAGGCGCCGGTCCAGCCACACAAGCAGGTTCAGAGCCGAACTGTCCGCGTAGGTGACGTGCGCCAGGTCGAGCACGATATTCTCACATCCGGTCCCGATGACGTGCTCAAGCGCGCCCTGGAGCCCGGGGACGACCGCCACGTCGATGTCCCCAGCAAGGTGCACCACGCACGCTCGGCGTTCCTCTTGCCGTTCTATGTCGACACGCATCCGCTGTCCCGTCGTCACGATGAGCCCACCTGCTGGCCTCGCGCCATGATCCGCACCGCGAGCACCGCGGCGTCGTCGCGGATGGCTCCCGGGACGAAGCGTTCCAGGGCGGCGAGCAGACGCCGGGTCACATCGTCGGCGTCCATACCTTGGCGCAGAGCGCGTTGCACCCTGCCCTCACCGAAGAATCTATTCCCACGTCGCGCCTCGGTCACGCCATCCGTATACAGGACGAGCATGTCGCCCTCCCCGATTGGGACGGACACGCACTCGTACCGCGCGAGCGGAGTCGCCCCGAGCAGAGGCCCTGTCGGCAGGAGACGGACGACCGATGAGGTCGGCAGAGTTCGCCTCAGGAGCGCCGGTGGATGCCCCCCATTGGCGTAGGAGAGCGTTCCGGAGTCAACATCGACGCGTCCGATCCACAGGGTGACGATGTCGCTCGGCTCGTTGGTCTCGGACACCATCCGGTTGACCTCCGAGATGATCTCGTCCGGACCGAGGCCTGCCGCAGCGAGTCCACGGACCGTGTACTTGATGCGCGACGTCTTGGTTGCCGCCACCACGCCCTTC
This sequence comes from Coriobacteriia bacterium, assembly GCA_035685585.1. Lineage (GTDB taxonomy): Bacteria > Actinomycetota > Coriobacteriia > Anaerosomatales > SLCP01 > DASSAH01. Next base: position 9,094 of record DASSAH010000262.1, on the reverse strand, counting down.
CCGCACACGTCGCCCATGACGAGGAAGATGCCGGTCCCGGGCGCTCGGAACAGGTCGAAGTAGTCTCCGCCGATCTCCGCCTCCACACCCGCCGGCAGGTACAGGCTGCTCGACTCGATCTCCGGGAAGTCGGGAAGGGTCTTCGGGAGGATCGAAGCCTGGAGCACGGACGCGACGAAATGCTCCTTGCCGTAGAGCTTCGCGGTGTCGATGGCAAGCGCTGCCTGGGCCGCAAACGTGTGCAGCAGCCCCATGTCCTCATCGGTGAACGCGTCCGGCATAGCCGAGAACACGCTCAGGACCCCGATGCTGCGTCCCCGCGCGAGCAGCGGCACCGCAAGCATCGACCGCAGGCCCTGCGCGAGCGCGAGTGCTCCGATGCCGTCTCCTGCCTCATCGATACGACCCACTCGGACCGGGTCCCCGCTCGAGAAGACAGCGCCGGGGACATCGGAACCGGGCTCGGTCCGATACCCCAGCATCGCGGGCGAGATCATCCCTCGCGCCATCTCGGTCTGCAGCTCCTGCGAGCCGGTCTCGTACGTCATCAGGGACACCGCGTCGGCGGCGAAGATCTTCTGCACGACATCGAGCACGCGGTTGAGGACGACCTTCGTCTGCAGTGAGGAGCTCACGGCTTGGCTGATTCGGAATATCGTCTCAAGGTTCACGGCGCGGGTCCGGGCGCGTTCGAAGTTCTGCGCGCTCTCGAGCGCGAGCGCGAGCTGACTCGCCACTGCGGTAGCGAGTCTGTGCTCGCGCGCGGTGAACTGCCGGCTTCCCGCCCGGAAGAAGCCGAGTACGCCACAGGTCTCCCCGTCGATACCCACCGCGGCAAGCAGGACACGCTGTGCCGAAGCCCCCTCGAGCAGACGGACGGCGTGCGGACCCGACGAGGCGTCGACCGTCATCGTCTGCTGGCCTTCGTCAAACCCAGCCTCCCAGGCCTCAAGCAGCTCTCTCTCGCTTCCACCGTCCGACGCTGCGGGCAGCCCGAATCTCGGGCGGTCGGAAACGGCCAGCACCGTGTCGGAGGCGCCAAGCAACACCGCCGTCGTCTCCTCGATGGTATCGAGCGCGACCGCGAGATCCTGCGGTCTCGAGAGGTTCTCGGCGACCGCCCGCAGCACCTCGGCCTCCGTCCGGGAACGGCTCTCCACTTCGAACAGTCTGGAGTTGAAGACCGCGACCGCGGCCTGCGCGGAGAACGTGCGCACCATCTCCATCTCAGCGTCGGAGAAGGTCCGGACACCGTCCTCGATGACCGCGATCACTCCAAGAGGCTCGGCACCGACAGCGAGCGGCGCTGTCAGCACCGTCACCCGCGGTCCATACTCACCAGGGGCGATGGCGTGCAACTCGGACGCATCGAGGGTGCTGATCAGCGGGTCGCCGGCTTTCATCGCCCGTATCAGCCACGAGTCGGCGTCGAGGGGCAGGTCCGGCGTGCTCTCGGCGCCGAGGTCCCGCGCTCGCGCCAACGTCAGGCATCGCGCGTGCTCGTCAACGAGGAACACGGCGACCGTCGCGGTTCCGACGATGTGCCCCATCGCGGATGTGATGCCGTCGAGGACTTGGTCGAGCCGAGACGACGACGCGAGAAGCTGGGAGAGATCATGGAGCGCATTCAGGCGCAGCGCGATGGCGTTGAACGCCGCAGCCAGCCTGCCGACCTCGTCGGCCCGGTCGCTCTGAAGCGGGCGGACGTACGCGCCGGTGACGGCGTCGCGCGCGCGTGCTTCGAGCTGGCTCAGCGGCGCCACGAGCCGTCTCGCGAACACGGTGACGATCGCGAGCGTCGCAAGCCCCGACGCGACCAGCGCTGCGACGGCCGGAGCGAGCGCGCCGATCGTCGCGAGCACGACAGCGTTACGCGGCTCGACGATCACCCCGCGCCAGGAGATGCCGGGGTGCGCGTCGATGTCGACGTAGTGGCCCCAGAGCACGGTCGCGTCATGGGTGATCGCCTCTACGGCTCCGATTCCCGGAGCGTCCGCCGGGGGGGTGTAGACCATCCCGTCCTGAGCGACTCCTTCGGCTCCCGCGCTCATGACGATCGCGGCGCCATCCTGCTGCATCAGCAGCACCCACCGCCCGACGTCCTGATCTGACCACCGCTCCACAGCGGGGCCGAGGAAACCCGACCTCACCCTGGCCATCATGACGAGGTCAGCATCGCCGGTGACGGCTCTCGCGGCCCAGAGCGACGCCTGCTGCTCGTCGGCGAGCCGACCGTACCGGTATCGGACCGACTCCGTCGTGGCCGTTGCCAGCAGCGGCTCTCCCATTATGCTGCGCGGGGTCCTGAGGGCGGGGTAGCCACTGACGACGGTGCCGTCCCGAGTCGTCAGCAGGAGCTGGTCCACGTACTCGATGCCCATCTCGTACTGCGCGGCGATCGCGGCACGGTCGACCTCGCCGCTCACCGGCTCGAGCCCGATCGCGGCCGCCCGTGTCACGACTCTGTCAGCTGCGTCGAGGCGAATCTCGATGTCGCCCACCAGCGCCTGGAGATACGCGTGATGACGCGCGGTCACCTCGCGCCGCGCGAGATCGTACACGCCGACCAGCGCCGAGAGGCTCACCACGCTCACGGCCAGCATCGCGAGAACGAACGTCAGCAGGACGACGCGGGCGGCAAGGCTCTTCAGACGTGTGCGCTTCCTGATCACGCCGTCTCCGCTCCCGCTCCACGACTGCCCGCTACCGCATATCGTAGAGCATGGGCGCCACTCAGGAGGCGCCGAGCCTCGTCAGCCTCGTGAGCGCGATGGTGAGCGCCGACAGCCATCCGGTGACGACGAGCACGCCAATCGCCACCAGTACCAGCCCCGCCGCCCGGTTGACAGCGGCGGCGTGGCGACTGAGGCGCGCAAGTAGCGGACCGATCGACCCGAACAGCAGCGCGGTCACGACGAACGGAACGCCGAGCCCCGCGGAGTACGCCGCAAGCAGCGCGGCGCCGTGGCCGAGACTTCCGGTCCCGGCCGCCAGAGCGAGGATCGAACCGAGGACCGGACCTACGCACGGCGTCCACCCGAACGCGAACGCCGCTCCCATGACGAACGCGCCGCCCCGACCGAACGAACGGGCACGACTCATGTCCGGACGCGCCTCGCCGTAGAGCCACGGAACCTTGATGATGCCGAGAAGCAGGATTCCGAACGCGATCACGAGGAGTCCCGATGCAATGCGCAGGATGTCGCGGTACTCCGCGAGGAAGGCGCCCGCGACTGACGCTGACGCTCCCAGGGCGGTGAAGACCGACCCGAAGCCGGCGACGAAGAGGAGCGACGGGACGAGCACCGCTCGCTCAGGACGCCTATCACCTCCGAGGTCGCCCACGGTGACGCCGGTGATGACCGAGAGGTACGCTGGAATCAGGGGCAGCACGCACGGCGAGAGGAACGAGAGCGCCCCCGCCACGACAGCGGCGGCGAAGTCAATCGACGGGATCTCCACCGGCACGCCTCCTGGACCGCTACTGGGCGAGTCTCGCGGCGTACCCGACCGAGCGCACGGCTGCGATGAGGTCGTCCTCGGTGACCTGATCCGGGTCGCACGTGACCGTGGTGATCCCGGACGCGTACTCGGTCTTGACCGCATGCACGCCGGGAAGGTCGCTCAGGGTCATGTCAATCAGCATCGTGCACGAGCCACAGTGCATCCCCGCAGTGCTCAGCCGGACCGTCTTCGTCTCAGCCATGGATGCTCCTGCCTCCCATCCTCGCTGTCATCTCACATTCGAACACTCGGCCACAGTGGGGGCACAAGCGCCACTCACCGCGCGTCGGCTTCCCGCAGTCCACGCATGATGACGCCGTCTCGTCACCGGTATCCGTCTCGCGCTGAGGGTCCAGAAGGAGAAGCGCGACCAACGCGCCGAATGCGCCGACGACCAGAGCGACGGCCCACGCAAGCGCATGGCTGACGGTGTGAGACATCGAGAGCGCGAGCGCGAGGCATGACACCAGCGCAAGCCCCCCCAGCGTAACACCGACCGCGTAGAAGGTCCTCGCCCGGTTCCTGTCGCCAGCCACAACCGCTCCCAACCCGCGCGCTTCTCGACGACCGGGCGGCTGCAACCGCTGTGCCAACGCCCCGTGTCACAGACCGAACCGGCGCATCCTCCCCTCGAGGGTGCGGACGGTGAGCCCGAGCAGCTTTGCCGCCTTGTGAGTGCTCCCGCCCGAACGGGCCAGAGCCTGGCGTACCAGGTCGAGCTCGACCTCCTCGATGTCGATCCCGTCCTCGGGCAGCACGAACCCCGCCGCTGCCGGGACGCACGCGCGCGAGTTCAGTCGTATCTCCAACGGGAGATCGTCGACGCCGATCTCGTCACCATGGCTCAGTATCACGATGCGTTCGATCGTGTTCTCAAGTTCCCTGATGTTGCCCGGCCACTGATACGTGACAAGAGCGTCCATCGCCTCGGGAGTGATTCGCTTCGCTCCGGCCTTGGACTTCTCCAGGAAGTCCGCGACGAGAGGAGGGATGTCTTTGACACGAGAGCGTAGCGGTGGAAGCGTGAGAGGCACGACGTTCAAGCGGTAGAAGAGGTCTTCTCTGAAGCCCCCCTCGGCGATCAATTGCTGCAGATCACGGTTTGTGGCCGCGACGACTCGGACGTCGACTTCGATGCTCCTCGTTCCGCCGAGACGCTCGAACCTGCGCTCCTGCAAGACACGAAGCAGCTTCACCTGTACCGCAAGCGAGATGTCACCGATCTCGTCAAGGAACAGCGTCCCCCCGTTGGCGAGCTCGAAGCGGCCCGGCTTCGAGGTCATGGCGCCGGTGAACGCACCCTTCTCGTATCCGAAGAGCTCGCTCTCGAGCAAGGTCTCGGGCAGCGCTCCCGCGCTCACCGACACGAACGGACGCTCCGCGCGTTCCGACAGCTGGTGTATCGCGCGGGCCACGAGCTCTTTGCCAGTCCCGGACTCGCCATAGATGAGCACTGTCGCGCTCGTGGGGGCGACCTTCCTGATCCTCTCGATCACCTCGAGCATCTTCGGTTCCACGGCCACGATTCCCTCGACGTCGTATTCGCGTTCGAGTTCCTCACGCAACCGTTCGACCTCGGCGGCGAGCGTACGCATCTGCAACGCCTTCTCTATGGCGAGCTTGAGCTCTTCCAGGTCGAACGGTTTGGTGAGGTACTCCGTCGCGCCGGCCTTCATCGCTTCGACGGCTTGCTCGACATCGCCATGCGCGGTCAGCATGATGATCGGGAACTTGCTCCCGCCTGCCCTCAGGCGACGCAGAACCTCCATGCCGTCAGGCTTCGGCATCCGGTGGTCGAGGACCATCAGGTCCGGCTCGGTGTCGGCTACAGCGGCGAGGGCCTCTTTCCCGTCTGCGGCCTGCACCACCTCGAAGTCCTCGGCCTCGAATGCCTGCGCGAGCACCCAGCGCATGTTCTTCTCGTCGTCTGCCACAAGGACGCGGCCCTTCATCAGGGATCCTCTCTCTCACTCATTGGTCGATTGCCGAGGGGACGGATACCCGGAACATGGTCCCCTCGGGACCGCTCTCGACCTCGATATGCCCATCGTGCTCGTCGATGATGCGATGCACGATCGTAAGCCCAAGACCGGTGCCCGCGTCCCGAGTCGAGAAGAAGGGATCGAAGACCTTCCCGATGTCCTCGGGCGGGATACCTTGCCCGGTGTCTCGCACCTCCACCGCCACGAAGTCTCCCTGCTCGCGCGCGGTCAGGGTGATTCGGCCGCCGTCTTCTTCCATCGCCTGCACCGCGTTGGCGATCAGGTTCAGGAAGACCTGCTTGAGCTGGTCGGAATCGGCCATGACACGGGGAAGGTCCGCCGCATGCTCCTCGACGATGACGACGTCCGCCTGCCGCGCGAACCGGCTCGTGAACAAGACGACGTCCCCAAGGACCTGGACCACATCGGTGAGCACCATCGTCGGCCTGCTCGGACGGCCGAAGTCCAGGAGCGCCTTGATGACCTTGTCGAGACGGTCGATCTCCTGCTTCATGACCTCGCCTGCCTGGCGGACGCGCTCCGCGTCACAGTCAGCGTCCTCAAGCAGCTGGACGCTTGCCCGGATCACGCCGAGCGGGTTTCTGATCTCGTGCGCCACCCCCGCCGTGAGCTCCCCCATCGCGGCGAGGCGGTCGGCGCGGATGAGCTGCTCGGTGAGAGCCTTGACCTCCGAGATGTCCTCCATGGTCACCACCGCGCCGAGAATCCGCCCGCCCACCGCTCGCATCCGGGAGGTGGACGCCTGAACGTGAATCTCCCGTCCCTCGCGCGTCACCATCCGGACCTCTCGCAGCGTCAGAGGGATGCGTCCCGACAGTATCTTCGCCACGTCCTCGCCAAGCCCCCCGTCGTCTCGGAAGAGCGACCCGATCGTCCGTGGCACCATCTCGTACTCGGATATGCCGAGGAGGCGCTCGGCCGAGGGATTAGCTGTGGTGATCGAGCCGTCAGGGCCGATTGTGATCACACCCGAGGTGATCGAGCGCAGGATCGACTGCGTGTAGTCCTGGATGTTGATGAGCTGGATCGCGCGCTCCTCGAGCTTGCCGTATGCCTCTTCGAGCCGCGAGCTCACCCGCAGCAGGTCGACCGACTTCCGCTCCTCGATGTCGCGCAACATGCCAAACAGGACGCCGACCGCGAAGTACATGAAGACATCCACGGTGCTGTCGATCGTACGGCCGGTGAGCCCGCCCACGGTGATCTGCTCGTTGATGGCGAAGGGCACAGCCGCGGCCGCCGCCGTCACGAAGCCACCCTTCTTGCCGAAGACGAACGCGGCGTAGAGGATGGGCACGAAGTACAGCTGCCGGTAGACAAGGTGCAGCACCACCGCTCCCCCGACCATGGTGGAGTAGAAGTGCAGCATCGTGACGATGACGAGCATGGCCACCACGATCGTGACAGCCCGGACCCGGCCCCGTCCATGGCCCGCCCGCGCGTCGTCGGCGGGGCGCTGCTCATCGGTCACCGTCGTCGCCTTGCCCATGACGGTTCGATGCCGAGTTCCTCGCGGTACTTCGCGACGGTGCGGCGAGCGACACTCACGCCCTCCTCCGACAGGAGATCGGCGAGCCGTTGGTCGGACAGGGGTTTTGCCGGGCTCTCCTCGGCGACGAACTCCTTTAATCGCTGCTTGATGCTGGTCGAAGCGATGTCGAGCCCGGTCGAGGTCCGATACCCTCCCGAGAAGAAGTACTTCATCTCGAACAACCCGTACGGCGTGGCCATGTACTTGCCCGTGACACCGCGGCTCACCGTGGACAGGTGGACCCCGATCTCCACCGCGACGTCCTCAAGACGCAGCGGCCGCAGCGGCCCTCTGCCGTCCTCGAAGAACTCCGACTGTACTTCGAGAATGATCTGGGTGATGCGTGAGACCGTGTCTTTGCGCCGGTCGATGTTCTTGATGAACGTCTCGGCCGAGCGGATCTTCTCCTTCAGGTAGCGGCGCGTCTCATCGTCTGCCTCCGAACCGGATCGAAGCATCGACCGGTACCGTGGGCTCACGCGCAACACCGGGATTGCGTCGTTGTTCGGAATGATGAGCCACTCATCGTCGAACCGCCGCACCACGACGTCGGGGACGATGTAGCCGGGTGACGGTCCCGGCGAGTATGCCCCGGCAGGACGTGGATTCAACGTCCGGAGAATCTGCACCGCGTCCCTCACGCGCTGCTCGTTCACTTTCAGGGCGCGTGACATCTTCCGGAAGTGGTTTGCCGCGACGTCGTCGAGGTGACCGGCGATGATCCGGTCGAGCAGCGGGTCGTCGATTCCCAGGTAGTCAAGCTGGATGGCGAGCGCTTCAGCCAGGGTTCGAGCTCCCACGCCAGGCGGGTCCAGTTGCTGCACCACGCGCAGCGCTTCCTCGGCCTGATCGCGCGTCACTCCGGTGAGCGCCATGACCTCAGCGCAGTCGCCCCTGAAGAAGCCGTCCTTGTCCAGCGATCCGATGACCGCGCGTGCCGCGACTTCGACCGCTTCGGAAAGGTCCAGCAGCGCGAGTTGCTGCTCGAGATAGTCCGCAAAGCTCACGGCCCCGCCTACGAACTCCTCCGTGTTCACGGACTGGTCGTCCGGGTCTCGCGGGGTCGTCGGCTCGGCAGAGTCGAGCTCCTCGTACATATCGAGCCACTCGTCCCACGCGCGCTCCTCCTCGCCGCTTTCGGACTCCGCGTCTTCGGACTCGGCTGGCTCCGTCTCGGTGTCGTCGACCTCGAGCAGAGGGTTCTCGAGCAGTTCGGCCTCTACGAGGTTGTGGAGCTCCGCGATAGGCATGGCGAGGATGCTCAGCCCCTGATAGACCTGTGGAGAGAGCGTCACCTTCTGCCTGAGCTCGACGCGTTGACCGACCTCCACCGCCTTGTCCTCCCTCTCGGCTGGAGTGCGACACGGCCGGTCGGAAGCCGCGGCGCTTAGCAAAGAGTATACCACCGCACCATCGCGTCCGAACCGAACCGTCGTCCCCGGTCGATCGCGGTCACCGGGGAGATCGCGGTCGCCACGACCGGCTCACCCTGTGAACCGCCTTCTCACCTGCCTGCTGGATCGACCAGGGCCTGCGGGCGCGGTTTGCCTTTCGTCTGTATCAGCACGATCGCCCCCAACACGAAGGCGACTCCGGCCAGTTGCAGCCCGGCGAACGCCTCTCCGAACACCGCGAACGCCGCGAAGCCGGCGAGGACGGGCTCGAGAGTCGCGACGATCGTGGCGCGCGTGGGATCGATATGGTGGAGGGCTTTGAGGAACGCCGCGAACGGGACCACGGTGCTCACGACGGCGATGAACAGAACCGCGCCTGTCGACGCGGCGGTTTCGAAGGCTGGGGCGATTCCGCTCGGTCCGCCGAGGTATACGAGCCAGAACAGGGATGCGAACGCGAGTCCGTACCCGAGCGTCGTCCAAGGAGAGAACCTCACCGCGGCTCGCCGCCCCATCAGCGAGTAGGCGGCAAAGAACACGGCCGACGTGAGGCCCCACGCGATACCCGCCGGGCTCACCGTGAGCCCGTCACCTCCGAGCGCTCCCACGACCAGCGCGCACCCGAGCACCGACAGCCCCACGCCCGCCGGGAGCGTCCATGT
>DASSAH010000261.1:0-5643 GCA_035685585.1 Coriobacteriia bacterium | reverse complement strand
GTAAGCGGTCCCCGTGGGGCAGCGAGGCCATTCCTGAACGAACGGGCGAAGCGCGGTCTGAGCTGCAGCAATACCGGCCCACGCGCCCGGATTGTTGCCGACGGCCTCGGCGCGCCACTGCTCGATTGCGCCGTCAAGCGTACGCAGGTTCGCCTGGCATGCACGCTGCTGGGCGTTGGCGCGCGCGGCATTGAAGACTGGTATGGCGATCGCGACGAGGATACCAATAATCAGGACGACGACCATGAGCTCGACGAGGGTGAAGCCCTCTTCCCTCTTCCGGAACATCTTGAACATGTCCCGCACCTCCTTCTCCCTTTCGGGCGGTCCGGTGGTCACCCTCATGGCGACCACTCGCTTTCCCTCACCGAGTGTTATCGGACGCCGACGGTCGCACCTTTAGCAAGATTGCGGCGAGTCCGGAATCACTGGATGAGCGTGATGACCTGGAACATCGGCATGTAGAGCGCGATGACCATGCCTCCGACGATCAGGCCCAGAGTCGCCATCATGAGCGGCTCGATGAGCGAGGTGAGCCCGTCGACCGCGGCGGAGACCTCTTCTTCGTAGAAGTCGGCGATCTTGTTGAGCATCGCGTCGAGCGCGCCGGTCTCCTCGCCCACCGCGATCATCTGCACGAGCATCGAGGGGAAGACCTTTGACTCGGAGAGCGGCTTGGCGATGGTCTCGCCTTCCTTGATCGCCGAGCGCGTCTTCTTCACCGCCCGCGCGATGACCTCGTTGCCCGACGTGTCCGCGACGATGTCGAGCGCGCTGAGTATTGGGACACCGGCCGAGACAAGCGTCCCAAACGTGCGCGTGAACTTGGCGAGCGCGATCTTGCGCACGAGACTGCCAAAGACCGGCATCTTGAGCTTCGCCCCGTCCCACACGTACTTGCCGGTCACCGTGGTCTTCCACCAGCGAAACGCGAAGATGGCGCCGACCGCGCCCATCAGCGCTACCAGGCCCCCTGCGCCGGAGGCGAACGCCGAGACGTCCACGAGCAGCTGGGTGATGAACGGGAGCTCGCCGCCCATCGATTCGAACATGCCTTGGAAGACCGGCACGACGAAGATCATCATCGCGACGAGGATGACGACGACGATCACGCCCATCACCACCGGGTAGGTCATCGCGGACTTGATCTTGCCGCGGAGCGCGAGTTCCGACTCGAAGTGGTCGGCGACCCGGACGAGCACCTCGTCGAGCACACCGCCGGTCTCCCCGGCCCGCACCATGTTCACGAAGATGGGCGGGAACACCCGGGGGTGCTTGGCGAGCGACTCCGAGAGGGACTGTCCGGCCTCGACGTCGCCAGCCACCTGCCCAATGATGTCCTTGAGCCCCGAACTCTCGGTCTGGTCGGCAAGGATGCTCAGACACTTGGTGAGCGAGAGGCCGGCGTTGATCATCGTCGAGAACTGACGCGCGAAGATCGCCACGTCCTTGACCTTGACGCCGGTGCCGAACTTCATCTGACCGAGCGCGGCGAGCTGGGACTGCTGGTTGAGCTCGAGGATGATGTAGCCCATCTCGCGCAGCTTGGCGCCGACCGCGTCCCTGCTGTCGCCTTCGAGCGAGCCTTTCCGGACATTCCCCGCTTTGTCGCGCACCGCATAGTGGAAGACCGCCATCGGAGCACTCCCTCGTCATCGTCGTCCGCTGTGCTGAGCAGCCCCGTGTCCGAGGGCCCTACACGATGACGCGCAGGATCTCCTCAACGGAGGTATCGCCCATCCGCACCTTCTCAAGTCCGTCCTGCCGCAAGGTGAGCATCCCCTCGGCGACGGCGGACCTCTTGATCTCCTCGGCGGTCGCCCCGGCGACGGTGAGTCTGCCGATCTCCTCACTCACCAGGAGGACCTCATGGACTCCCATGCGGCCACGGTACCCGGTGCCGCCGCATTTCCTACAGCCGACCGCCTTGAAGATCTTCTCGGGAAGGTTATCGGCAGCGAACCCGGCATCTATGAGCGCCTGCCGCTTGGGCGCGTACGGTTCCTTGCACTCGGAGCACAGACGCCGCGCGAGACGCTGGGCGAGCACGCAGTCCACAGCCGAGGAGACGAGGAAGGGCTCGATGCCCATCTCCACGAGCCGCGTCATCGCCCCCGCAGCGTCGTTGGTGTGCAACGTCGTGAGTACGAGGTGGCCCGTGAGCGCGGACTCGATGCCGATGCGGGCGGTCTCCTGGTCGCGAATCTCGCCGACGAGGATGATATCCGGCGAGCAGCGCAAGAACGACCTGAGAGCGCGAGCGAACGTCAGCCCGGACTTGACGTTGATCTGACACTGGTTGACGCCCGGCACGCGGTACTCGACGGGGTCCTCGGCCGTGAGTATATGCCTGTCCGGCAGGTTGAGGACGTTGATCGCCGCGTAGAGTGACGTCGACTTCCCGGAGCCTGTGGGTCCGGTGACAAGGATCGCCCCATACGGTTTGCGGAACGACGATTCGAAGCGTTCGAGCGACGTGGGCAAGAACCCGAGGTCGCTCAGTTGCAGCATGATCGCGTCCTTGCGCAGGATACGCAAGACGATCCGCTCCCCATAGACGGTCGGGAGCGACGAGACCCGGAAGTCGATCTTGTGCCCGCCGACGGTGACCGCGCAGTGCCCGTCCTGGGGCTTGCGCGTCTCGGCGATGTCCATCTCGGCCATGATCTTGACCCGGCTGATGATGGATGATTGCACGGCGCGCGGGCTGCGCATCACCTCGTGCAGCACGCCATCGACCCGGAACCTCACCCGTAGGTCGCCCTCCTGCGGCTCCAGGTGGATGTCGCTCGCCCGTTCGGTGACCGCTCGCGTGATGATGTAGTTGACGAGCTTGACGATAGGGGTGTCGGACGTGACCTCGGTCAGACTCGCGAGGTCCGCCTGTTCGAACTCGTCGGTGCCGAAGAACTCACCCGGGGTCGACCGGGCGGCGATCTGGTAGTAGGTGTCGATCGCGCCGACGATCTCCTCTTTCGTCGAGATACCGGCGCGTATCTCGTACCCGGTGATGATCCTGAGGTCGTCGAGCGCGAGCACGTTCTGCGGATCGGCCATCGCGACCGTCAGGACCCCGTGTTCGAGCGACATCGGCATCAGCGCATAGCGCTCCGCGAGTTCCCGAGGGACCGTGGCGACCGCGTTTGGATCGGGTCTGGACACTGAGAAGTCGAAGTACGCGATGTTTATCTGGGACGCGATGACCGAGAGGATCGACGCCTGGGTCGCATGGCCGAGGTCGACGATGATGCGCCCGAGGCGCTCTCCGGTGGCTTTGTGCACCTCAAGGGCATCGGCAAGCTCCCGCTCGGTGATGATTCCCGAGCGGACCAGGAGCTGACCCAGTCTCTGTCCGGCCTCCGCCACGCGCCACCTTTCGCGCTCGCGACCCCGGGCTCGCCGTCCGTGACGAGCCGTGCGTCGCAACTACCGTAGGATATCGGGCGATTCCCGGCGGCGCATGACCTCGCCGGCGCCGCGCGCGGCCTCAAGCTCCTCGAGAAGCGCGGCCCCGAACCCTAAGAAGCGCTTCTCGGTCTCGGAACCGGCCCGCACGGCCACTCGTGTCTCCCCGAACCAGAGCTCCACCGGCGCGGCCATCACGTACTCAGCTACGCGGGGCGCGTGCGCCTGGGCGGGCGGAGCCGCACGTTGCAGGGCGGCACGCGCCCACAGAAACGCGATGACCGTCAGGAACGCGAGTGCGATGAGCGCCGCGGTCGGCCCGTAGGGCTCAAGGCTCACCGGTCACTCCATGGTCTCCAAGATTCGCCGAAGCAGCGCGATGAGCACGTTCTTCACGGATTCGCGGTCGCGCGCGTCCACCGCAAGCACTTCGACCGGCGAGTCCAGGCCGAGGCGTTCGTGCAGCGAGCCCAGCTCGCCGTTCTGGCTCTCAGCCCGGTTCGCCGCGATCACGAACGGGACCGATGACATGGCTCGGAAGAACGACACGATTCCCGCGGCGTCATCCATGGAGCTCTCGTCGGTGGCATCCACGAGGAGAACGAATCCGAGCATGCCTTCGGATAGCGTCTCCCACATGAACGAGAAGCGCTCCTGGCCCGGCGTGCCGAAGAGATAGAGCACGATGTCGTCGGAGATGGTGATGCGGCCGAAGTCCATGGCCACGGTCGTCTCTCCTCCGGCGCCGGGGGTCGCGTCGCTGACCTCCCGCTCGGTGGAGAGGACCGTGATCTCGCTCACGGACTTGATGAACGTCGTCTTGCCGGCGTTGAACGGGCCGGTGACCACGATCTTCACAGATTGCATCCGGCGCTACCGCCCTCCGTCAGAGCTTCTTGAGTCCGTCGATGATCTTGAGCACGAGGATCCTGTCGACCGCCTCGTCACGCTTCAGTCCGGCGGCCGAGCTCGCGTGCGAGCCCAGGTTCACTTGCGAGCGGAGTCTCGGCCGCGCTCCTGTCAGCGCCCCGATCTCGTCCGTCATGTCAGCCGAGAGGCTGTCGTCCGCCGCGCGCTCCGGCGCCGGCGCCGGTTCCGGCTCTGGCTCCGGCTCTGGCTCCGGTTCCGGCTCTGGCTCCGGCTCCGGCTCGGGCTCGGGTTCGGGCTCGGGTTCCGGCTCGGGTTCCGGCTCCGCCTCAGCGGCGGGCGGCTCGATCGCCGGTTCGGGCTCCGGCTCGGCGGTGGGTGGCTCGATCGCCGGCTCCATGTGCATGGCGGCGGGTGGCCCATCGAGCGACTCGAGCAGATCGCTGAAGTCGGGCTCGCGTGACTCCGGTTCAGGTCGCGGCTCCGGCTCGAACACGGGGTGTGACGCGCTCAAGAACGCGGGAACATCGGGGGCGGGCGCGGGTTCGACGACGATGTAGTCCGGCACCGGCTCGGGTTCGGGCTCGGGCTCCGGTTCAGGCTCGGGTTCCAGCTCGGGCACCGGCACCGACACGGGCTCCGGCTCGGGTTCCAGCTCGGGCACCGGCACCGACACGGGTTCCGGTTCCGGCTCGGGCACCGGTTCCGGCTCGGGCTCCGCGGACAGAACGGTGATCACCTCATCCACGTCGTCTGCCGCGAGCGCGCCTGGCTCGGAACGCGCGAGGTCCTCGTCGACGACGAATTCCAGCAACCCCGCCGAGAACAGTCCGTAGAGGACTCGGGCAACCTCGAAATCGGTCCGCCCCGTCGCCCGCGCAAGCTCGGCGACCGACCGGGTGCCGTCGATCAGCAGCAGCAGGCTCCATTCGATGGGCTTCAACGAGATCTCGAACGTGCCCTCGCCCGGCGCGGTCGCCATCTTGAAGACGACGTCCATCGACGGCACCTTCTTCTTGATGCGCGCCCACTCGTCGAGCCTGCGGCTCCCCTCCATGATGACGTTCTCGATGGAGACCGTGAGCCCGATGTCCTCATCCACTGCCTCGGGCAGCAGCTCGAACTGGAACTCGCCGCTCTCCCATCTCATGAGATCGAAGATCGTGTCTTGAATCTGCTCCTGCACGAACGCTTCGAGGACCTTCTCGGTGATGTAGCCCTCGTCGACGAGGACCCTGCCGAGACGGCGGCCACCCTCCGGTTCCGCATGTCTGATCACGAGCGCCTTTTCGAGCGCGCTGGGCGTGATCTTCCGCGCTGTCACAAGCCGCTCGCCCAGCGGCTCGTGATGCCAGTTCGACTGTGCGAAGA
>DASSAH010000260.1:0-4729 GCA_035685585.1 Coriobacteriia bacterium | reverse complement strand
GGCGCTGTTCTCAGGGACCTTGAGAGTGCGCCGCCACCGCAAAGACGAGCTTTCTCAGGGCTGATCGGCTCCTGATGTCAGACCGGTCTGTCACACCTGCAGCAGTTTCCGACACAAGGTGAGCCGAGTGCGCTACACGATCCACCGCGGACAGTCCGAGATCGGCGGGATGTGCATCGAGGTCACCGCCGACGACGGAACGCGCATCTTGCTCGACTTCGGCATGCCGCTCTACGACGAGACGGGTGCCGATTATCCTTTCGGCACACCTCAGCGTCCGACCCCAGAGCTGTTGCATGAGGGAGTTCTGCGCGATATCACTGGTCTGTATGCGCACGACCCGACAAGTCCGGATATCGCCGCCATCGTGCTCACGCACGCGCACATCGACCACTACGGCCTGGCCCATCACGCGCATCCGGCGATTCCCGTCTACGGCAGTCGCGGTACACTCGCGATTCTCGAGGTAGGGGAGGTCTTCTTCCCGGATGCGGTGCTGCCGGCAGACCTGAGGCTATTGCCTGACGACGCGTCGTTGCAGATCGGCTCCATTGCGGTGACAGGCATCCCGGTCGACCATGCCGCTCCGGACTCACGAGCCCTGCTCGTCGAAGCCGACGGTCAGAAGCTCATCTACTCAGGGGACCTGCGGGCCCACGGGAGGACCGCCTTTCGCTTCGACCGGATGCTCGCCGACCTGAGGCTCAAGGAGGCTGACTGGCTGTTGCTCGAGGGCACGACACTCGGTGCCGGTGGGGATGGCCATGGTCTGCGCACCGAGCAAGACGTCGAGGAGGAACTCGTCACGCTTGGCAGAGAGCAGAGGGAGCGGCTCATCTGTGTCGTGGCCTCCGGTCAGAACCTCGACAGGGTGGTGTCGTGCTTCCGCGCGGCGAAGCGCACTGGCCGGTCGCTCGTGATCGACCCGTACCAGGCCTATGTGCTGATGAAGCTCGCGCCGCTTTCCGAGCGCATTCCACAGTTCACGTGGGGCGAGGTGCTCGTGAGCTTTGCGCCCCACCAGGTGGAGCGATTGAAATCCGCCGGCATGATGGATCTCGTCTACGAGATGGGGCTGGCCGGCAAGGCGAGCTCTGACATGATGGCAGCTGAGCCGGGGCGTTACTTACTCTGCGCTCGTGGCAGCTTCGGCACGACCAGGCTGCTTTCCCGCATCGGCGCCAACAACATCGAGCTTGTCTGGTCGCTGTGGTCCGGTTACTGGACCCGGGGCACGTCGGCGATGCGGAAGTGGGCTGAGCGCGAGAGCGTGGTGACGCGGTTCATTCACAGCGGCGGTCATGCCTGGCCTGAGGATCTCGAGAGGCTTGCCAAGGCGCTGCGTCCGCGCAATCTCGAGATCGTGCACACCGCGGTCGATTGCGACGACACATGCGCCTAGGTACCGTTAAGTACCTGCTCTCCAAGAAGGACGGTACTCACGGGCGCCGCGTGGTGGCTTCACCCGAGCCAAAGTGGATCTTCGAGCTCAACCCCATGAGGTGGCTCGTCGAGAAGGGCACTGTCGTCATCTGTGCCGGAGGCGGCGGGATCCCGACCTCCTGCCTGCCGGACGGCACGAGGACACTCGCAGGAACCGAGGGTGTGATCGACAAGGATCTCGCGAGCTGAGGTGACACGCACTGGCCGGGTCCTGTAGCCGTGCTCTGCGAACCGAAGGGTGGACGTCCCGTGAAGGAACGCATCGAGGGGTATCTTGCGGAACTTGTCTCGCACCCGGACCGGCACGTCGGCAGCCCGGGCAACCGGGCGGCTACCGCGATGTTCACCGAGCGCATGCTGGAGCTCGGCTTTGACGTCCAGCGCACGACCTTCGGATGTGTCGAGTGGGAGTTCGGCGAAGCGCTGCTCGAGGCGGCGGGGGAGCGCTTCGAGGCCCTCGTCGGGCCGTACTCGCTGGCCTGCGACGTCACCGCGCGGCTGACCGCTGCGTCATCGGTCGAGGACCTCGAGAGCGAGTCCGTCCGCGGGACCGTCCTGCTGATACACGGCGAGCTTGCTGCGGGCCAGATCATGCCCAAGAACTTCACCTTCTACAACCCGGAGAGCCACAAGCGTCTCATCCGCGCGCTCGAGGAGCACGCTCCGGCGGCGGTCGTCGCGGCGACGGGGCGCGACCCGGAGATGGTCGGGAGCCAGTACCCGTTCCCGCTGTTCGAGGACGGTGACCTCGACGTCCCCAACGCGTACATGAAGGACGTCGATGGGACTCGACTGCTTACTCACATCGGCGAGCAGGTGCGTCTCCGTCTCGACTCGCGCCGCATCCCCACAACCGCCGAGCACGTGGTGGCCACGCTTCCCGGCAGCGTGCCGGGGCGCATCGTGGTGACCGCGCACATCGACAGCCGCAAGGGCTCGCCGGGTGCACTCGACAACGCGAGCGGCGTCGCGGCACTTCTCGTTCTGGCCGAGCTGCTCTCGGACTACCGCGACGGTCCGACCATCGAGATGGTGCCGTTCAACGGCGAGGACAACTACGCCAATCCGGGCGAGATGCTCTGGGTGGCGGAGAACGAGGGACGCTTCGACGACATCGTCCTGGGCGTCAACATCGACGACCTCGGCCAGCGCGGCACGACCAACCACGTCTCGTTCTACGACTGTCCGCCCGGGATCGAAGCAGCGGTGCGTCGCGCGCTTGAGCGGCATCTGGTGATGTCCGAGGGCCCGCAGTGGTTCCAGAGCGACCACGCCATCTTTGGTTTGTATGGACGCCCGGCTGTCGCGCTCTCATCGAGTGACATCGCGGGCTTCATGGCCGACTACGCGCACTCAGAGCGCGACACGCTCAAGCTTGTGGATCCGGGACTGATCGAGGTAGCCGCGGTGTTCCTGTACGACGTTGTGCGAGAGATTGCGGCTGCTGCAAGGTGAGAGTGCCACCGAATCGTCTTGCACGGCTCCGCGCGCGTGTCACCGAATCGTTCCCGAGACGTCCTCGCCCCGCAACCTGCGGGCGTGGCGTGTGCGCGACGATGGAGGGGTGGTCCGTGTGCATCGTTGTGATGCTGTCTGAAAGGGGGCGCGGTGAGCGCGCAGAGACTCCTCGCGATCTTCGTCGTGTTCGTTGTCGCGGCGCTTGGCTGGATCGTCCTCGGGGGATCGATCGAGGTGAGGACGCATCAGGCGGACGGGGCCGGACGGGAGAGCGTCGGCACACTCTGGGGAGAGCCCCAAGCGCAGTCGGTCCCCCGGTTCACCGCGGGCGGGACCGCCGTGCCCATCACCTCGAGCGCGATCACGGCGGACTTCTCGCTCGACCAGAGGCGCCGAGGGCTCTTGTGGTACTCGACGTACACGGTCGACTTCTCGGCCGCGTACGGCGTGCACAACTCCTCCCGCGAGCCCACGCAGGTCACGATGGCGCTCGCGTTCCCGACCCCCAGCGGTGTCTACGATGGCTTCGCCGTGACGGTGGACGGGGTCACGGTCCCGGTCCGCTACATCGGTGGTGAGGCGATCGCCGCATTCACCGTCCCAGCCGGGGCGACGGCGCGCGTCGAGACCGGCTACCGCACGCAGGGACTCGACGAGTGGCGCTACGTCCCGACCGATGGCGTAGGCGTGATTGACGACTTCTCGCTCGTGATGCGCACCGACTTCGACGGATTCGACTTCCCGTCCGACGGCGTGTCTCCGACGTCCAAGCAGGCCGCAGGCGACGGATGGGAGCTCGCCTGGCGCTACGACACGCTCGTGAGTGGTCGCCCGATCGCCATCGCGATGCCCTCCCCGGTCAACCCCGGGCCGGTCGCATCGCGGATCTCGTTCTTCGCGCCCGTCTCGCTCATCTTCTACTTCGCCGCGATGGTCCTCGTCACCACGATACGCCGGGTCAACGTCCATCCCGTGAACTATGCGTTCCTCGCGGCGGGATTCTTCGCGTTCCACCTGCTCTTCGCCTACCTAGCCGACCGCATCGACCTCCTGGTGGCGTTCGCCATCTCCTCAGCCGTCTCGGTCATATTGTGCGTGAGCTACCTGCGTCTTGCGGTATCGGACCGCCGGACGCTCCTCGAAGCGGCGGTGGGGCAGTTCGTCTTCCTGGTGCTGTTCAGCTTCAGCTTCTTCTTCGAGGGCAACACGGGACTCGCCATCACGATCGGCGCGATTTTGACGCTTGCGTACTTCATGTTCCGCACCGCCCACATCGACTGGACCGAGGTGTTCGAGCGCAGCGCCACCGAGCGCGCGGCGAAACAAGCGGTTGCCGTTCGCCCCGCACGTCCTGCTCGCACGGACGATTAGGTGTCTCGCCTCGGGTGTGCTACACTACGCCGGACCCACCCCTAAGACTCGGTTGTCCTGTGCTGCTCAAGCGCCGCACGCGTCAAGGATCGACTGCGTCTGCCAACGCAGTGCGACCCGCATGCGGCGCACAGTACAGGAGAAGACCAGATGTCCTTCACTACGCTCGGCCTTGCGCCGCGCCTGCTCGACGGCGTGCGCCAGATGGGCTACACGGACCCCACGCCCATCCAGAGCGAGGCGATCCCGCGCATACTCGAAGGCGCTGACGTTGTCGGCGTCGCGCAGACCGGCACCGGCAAGACCGCCGCGTTCGTGCTGCCGATGCTGCAGCGCACCCCCACCCGCCAGGGCGTCCGAGCCCTCGTCGTCACGCCCACGCGCGAACTCGCCCTCCAGATCGCCGAGGTCGTCAGGGACGTCTCGCGCCACACGGGCCACCGCGCCGCCGTCATCT
>DASSAH010000259.1:0-5199 GCA_035685585.1 Coriobacteriia bacterium | reverse complement strand
CGGTAGCACGCCGTCAGGAATGTGGATGTGTGACATCTCTACTAGCCTCCGTTCGATGACCGCGCCGCGCTCTCGGCCGATCCGGCCTCGACGCATGCGGCGCACAGACCATACAGCCTGAGCTCATGATTCGTGATGGTGAACCCCTCTGTTCCATCCACTTGGACGCTCGGGGGCAGCGGGCAGCCCGCGCGCGCCACCTTGCCGCAGTTCGTGCAGACGAGGTGGTGATGGTGGTCCGCGTGATCGCACCGCGTGTACAACACGCTGCTCTCCCGTGTCCCTACGCGCTCGAGGGAGCCGCACGATTCCATTACCGCCACCGCCCTGTACACGGTGGCGACGCCGATGCCGGGGGAGACGCTCCGCGCGGCCTTCACGAGGTCGTCGACGGTGAACGCTCCACCGAGCGCGTCGGCGGCGGCCGCGATCGCCCGTCGCCTGCCGGTGATGCGCCCCGTGCCGAAGTGAGAATCGTTATCATCTGCTGCCATGACGCGATGCTACCCGTGGCACGCGCTTCCCAAACGCGTGCCTCGGACCCACGGGACAGACCTGCCGAGCGCTCCTGTGCTGTGCGCGTCACAGGGTTCGGGTAGCATGGCGGTGACCGGTCGTGAAGATTCCGGCGGCGAATGAGTGCCAGGAGGCCGCGCGTGAACCTCTCGCAGATCAGAGCGTTTGTGATGGTAGTGGATTGCGGATCGTTCTCGGCTGCCGCTCGGCAGATGGGAGTGTCCCAGCCCGCCGTGACGATGCAGGTGCAGGCATTAGAGGCGGACCTGGGAGTCACGCTCTTCGACCGGGCGTACCGGCGCATCGATCTGACGGAGGCGGGAAAGGCTCTGCTCCCGCACGCGCGCAGGGTGCTCGCGGAGCTCGAGACGGCTCGGGAGGCGTTGGCCCGGCTGGCCGACACGGTGACCGGCCGGCTCATGCTGGTCGCGAGCACGACGCCCGGTCAGTACCTTGTGCCACGCGTCCTGGGGAGCTTCCTTGCCGCCAACCCCAATGTGACCGTCTCGCTCGCTGTCGCCGACACCGCCGAGGTCGCGCGAGCTGTCGCGGCAGGGGAGGCGCATCTGGGGATGACCGGGGCGGTGGTGAAGGGGGCCAGGGTCGGCTTCGAGCCGCTCGGCGACGACGACGTCATCATGATCTGTCCGCCGGACCACCGCTTCGCGACCGGGCGGGAGGTGAGCCTGGAAGAGGCGACCAGGGAGCCGTTCATCATGCGCGAGGAGGGTTCCGGCACGCGACAAGTCGTCGAAGAAGCGTTCAGACGGGCCGGTGTCGATCCCCAGGACCTCCACGTGGTGACCGAGCTGGGCACGGGCGAGGCGACCGTGAGCGCTGTCGAGGGCGGATTGGGACTTGCTGTGGTGAGCGCGTGGGTCGCCCGCAAGGCGCTCGAACTCGGCACGGTGTCGCACGTCGTCGTAGACGGCTTCCCGCTGTCCCGTCCGTTCTACGTCGTCACGCCCCGCTCGACGCTGACCCGGGCCGCCGAGGCGTTCCGCGCGCACCTGCGGGTCCATCTCGGATGAGGCCTTGCCGTCGCGTCTCTTTCGCCCTGCGGCCGTGCCGGTCGTGACCGAATCGCTGCCGCGGGTTGTCCGCCCCCGGGCGCTTCCGCTACATTTGACCTGAGTGCCGCCCTTGCGGGCGATTCCAATACTCTCCGAGCCCGGATGTCCTACCGCCGAGCCGAGTCGGCCACGGATGCCGGGCCGACAGGGTGGGGCAGGGAAACCGTCCCGCCTCCCGGCGGAAAAGAGATGCGACCATGCTCGGATTCCGCTCCTCGCCCGTCCTCGTACGGCGGGCCGTCATTCTGCTCCTCGCGCCGCTGAGTGCCGGCGTACGGGGCTCGACGCTCATCGTGAATCTGCCCGGCAGCGAGAAGGCGGCGCGCGAGTCGTTCGGGTTCATCGCCGGTCAGCTCGAGCACGCCGTGGAGATGATGTCAGGGGGTGGCCACTAGCGTGGACGTCCGCGAATCCGTGCGCGCGACCGTGTACCTCGATCACGGCGCTACCTCGTGGCCGAAGCCTCAGTCCGTCATCGACGCGGTCACGCAGGCGCTTGCCGAGCTCGGCGGCGCCGCTGGTCGCGGCACGTACGCGATGGCTCTCGAGTCATCGCGTACTGTCGTGCGGGCGCGTCGCTCGTGTGCGGCCCTGCTCGGGGTAGCCGACCCCAGGGACCTCCTGTTCCAGCCCGGCTGCACCGTTGCGTGCAACCTCATGCTGAAAGGCCTGATCGGACCCGGGGAGCGGGTCGTAGTCAGCTCCGTGGAGCACAACGCCGTAGTGCGTCCGCTCGCGCACCTGGAGAGACGCGGGGCGGTTGTGGACATGGTACGCGCGGACGGCGATGGCGTGATCGCTCTCGAGGACGTGGAGCGCTCGGTGCGCGCCGCGCCGACACGGGCGGTGGTGTGTACGCACGCGTCGAACGTCACGGGTGCGGTGCAGCCGATATCCGATCTTTCGCGCATCGCCCACGAACATGGAGCGCTCATGCTCGTAGACGGCGCGCAAGCCGCCGGCCATCTTGACGTCGACCTCGCCGACCTCGGCGCGGACGCCTATGCGGTCTCCGGTCACAAGGCGCTGTTGGGTCCTCCGGGAATCGGTCTGCTGTACCTCGCCCCTCATCTCGACGCTGAGCCGTTCGTCGACGGCGGCACCGGGGGAGATTCGGCCTCGACCGCCATGCCGTCCGAGAGACCGGACCGGTACGAGGCGGGGACGGCGAACCTGCCCGGTATCGCGGGGCTTTCGGCGGGCATCGCGGTCATCGCCGCGGAAGGAGGCGCGCTGCGGCGCACAGACGCCGCACTCATCAGCATGTTGCATGAGGGGATTCTCGCCATCCCCGGGTTCCGGGTCCTCGGCCCGCCGCCGGGCGTTCCGCGCGTGCCGGTCTTGAGCGCAGTGCACGAACGCGTGCCGCCGGACCGCATCGCGTCAGTGCTCGACCGCACCTACGGAATCGCGGCGCGGGCGGGACTTCACTGCGCCCCGTGGGCCCACGAGACCCTCGGGACCCTCGGATGCGGCGCCGTACGCTTCGGCGTCGGGTGGGGCAACACCGAAGAGCACGTCGGACTCGTCTTAGCATCGCTTCGAGAGATAGTCCGCCGATGACTCCCGAACGTCTGCGGACCTACACCGTGTTGGGGTTCGCGACGACCCACGACGCCCTCGATGCCGAGCAGCTCCTCACCGATCTCGGCGTGCCCGTAGTCCCCGTCCCCGCTCCGGCCGGGCTCGGCCACGGACTGTGCGGCATCATGCTCCGGGTGGCGCCGGATGATGCCGGGCGGGCGCTGACCCTGCTCGGCCACGCGGGACGAGACCCCGTCACGGTGGGAGAGACGCAGGACCTGTGAGGTGCGATCGCGCTCCCTGGCAATCTGTCGTGGGGCTGGTGACGGGCTGTGCGATATTGCCTCGAAGCGGCAGCTTTGGTGTAATGTAACGCATGTTACGAGCTCCGCCCGTCCGCTTGGCGTCCGGCACTCGTCAAGCGTCTGAACCGCGGGTCGGAGATGGCGGACACGCAGCGCATGTGCTGACCGAGCGCCTCGCGCACCAGGGAGCAGGGGGTGGCAGCCATCAATCTGGTCGACATCAACATCTGGCTCGACGTGATCTTCGTGGTCCTGTACGTCGTGGTCGTCCTCGGACTGACGGGCCACTTCATCGGAAACCTGCTCACCGGTCGTGTGAAGAAGCGCTTCATCGGTAAGCAGTGGCCGCATCATGAAGGACCGCCGATTCCGTTCCTGCCGAAGTTCCTCCATTTCACACACGTGTTCTCGATGTTTGCGCTCGGCATCTCGGGCATGTACATCCGTTTCCCGTTCTTCGATGGCGGCCGGACGCCCATGCGCTGGGTCCACTATGTCTTCATGGTCATCGTCACGGTGAATCTGCTGGTGCGGTTGTGGTACGCGTTCTTCGCCCGGCAGCGGGACTGGCGCGAGTTCGCGATCTCGCGAGAGGACATCGTCACGGCCCCGAAGGTCGTGCTCTACTACATCTTCGTCAGGTCCTCGAAGCCGCATCTCGGCAAGTACAATGTCATGCAGAAGGGCACGTACGTGCTGTTCGTGCCCCTTCTGGTCGTCCAGGCGTTCACGGGATTCGCCCTTGTCACGGATCCGTTCATCTTCGGCTACAGTCCGCGCGACTTGCTGCTCGGCTGGTGGCTCGGTGTGATGGTCGGCTCCACCGACCTTGCGGGGTGGTACGCACGCACGCTCCATTACCTCATCACGTGGTTGTTCATCATCCTCACCACGGTCCATGCGTACCTGTCCATGACGGAGGACTTCCCGGCGTTCAGGGACTTCTTCGGCCTGGGCGGGCACTCCGAGCACGCGCCGGACGCCGTGCACGGCGCGCATGCGTCCGCGTCAACGGACGGCGGGCACGCGCGGGCATGAGAACGCTGATCGCGGCGGTCGTGCTCGGCGCGTGGATGGTGCTGGCGCTCATGCCCGGGAGCGCTCTGGCGCAGACAGCGGGTGCGGGTACGACCGCGGGGGTGGCGGGGTACGATGTTGACTTCACGGTTCCATCGGCGGCCAAGGCAGGCTGTATGGTCTGTCACGGCGACGAGAATCTCGCGACCTTGCGCGACGGAGAGGTTGCGGAGTTCTGGGTGGATGCGGCCGAGCTGGAGGCCGGACCCCACGCGGCCATCCAATGCGTGGGATGCCACCTTGACTTCGCGTTCACGCTCCCGCACGTCCCCGCGGACGCCGATTGGCGCGCGACAGCCAAGTCGGCCTGCAAGAACTGTCACCAAGAGCAGTACCTGGGGTACGTGGAGGGCGTGCACCGGCCGGTGGCCGAGGGCGACGGCGCCGCGCCACGACCGCTGTGCGGCGAGTGTCACGGCGCCCACGATATCGTCGCGCTCACGGACGACCCGGCCGGCGTGCAGGCGCTGCGGCGCGACGCGTTCGAGGTCTGCGGCCGGTGTCATGAGGAGGAATGGGAATCGTACGACGACGCATACCACGGCAGGGCGTTCAAGCGTGGCGCCGAGGACGCGCCCGCATGCTGGGACTGTCACGGCTACCACGAGGTGTGGCCAGCGGAAGACCGGCGCTCGCTGGTCCACGAGAACCGGATAGCCGAGACATGCTCGGGCGAAGGGGCCTGTCACGACGACGTGAACGAG
>DASSAH010000258.1:0-6173 GCA_035685585.1 Coriobacteriia bacterium | reverse complement strand
GGAAGTCCCGCTCGGTCACCGGCCCGGGAAGGCGATCTTGATCTCGGGGCACGACCTCCACGACCTCCAGCTGCTCCTCGAGCAGACGGCCGACAGGGGCGTCGACGTGTACACGCACGGCGAGATGCTTCCCACGCACGCGTATCCCGAGCTCAAGCGGCATGATCACTTCGTCGGTCACTACGGGACGGCGTGGCAGAACCAGCACAAGGAGTTCGAGGCGTTCCCCGGAGCGATCCTCATGACGACGAACTGCCTCATGCCGCCGCGCGAGAGCTACAGAGACCGCCTGTTCGCGAGCGGTCCGGTCCACTTCCCCGGCGTGGCCCATGTCGAGGGCGATTTCTCGGCCGTCATCGCGCGCGCGCTCGAGCTGCCGGGATTCGCCGATGAGACCGTAGGCGGGAGCGTGATGGTCGGCTTCGGGCGCAACGCGGTGCTCGGCGTGGCCCCTGCCGTCATCGACGCCGTGAAGAGCGGCGCCATCCGCCACTTCTTCCTCGTAGGCGGGTGTGACGGCGCGCGTCCGGGCCGCAACTACTATACGGACTTCGTCGAGCAGGCGCCCGCCGACACCGTCGTGCTGACGCTCGCGTGCGGCAAGTTCCGCTTCTTCGACCGTCAGCTCGGAGAGATCGGCGGCATCCCGCGTCTGCTCGACGTCGGTCAGTGCAACGACGCGTACTCGGCTATCAGGATCGCCACCGCCCTCGCCGAGGCGTTCGAGGTGGACGTGAACGACCTGCCGCTGTCGATGGTGCTTTCGTGGTACGAGCAGAAGGCGGTCGCCATCCTGCTCACCCTGCTCCACCTCGGCATCACGGGCATCCGCCTCGGCCCGACCCTACCGGCGTTCGTGACCCCGAACGTCTTGCAGGTGCTTGTGGACGCCTTCGGCATCAAGCCGGTGTCCGGCACCGCCGCGGAAGACCTCGCCGAACTGCTGCCGGCCGGGGCGGCGTAGGGTGAAGCGCGCGGGATACGTCGCCGCCGGCCTGCTCGCGCTGCTCGTGTTGGCCGGGTACCTGGCGCTCACGTTCGGGACGCCACAGGCCCCGTACTCGCCCGCCGCGACGCCGCCGCCGGCCGACGTGCCGGTCGGCCGCCTCGCGGCGCACGGAGAGGTCCCCCCTCCCGATCCCGAGAGCCCGTTCGCGTTCCAGATTCCGGGGTGCCGCTGTCACAGCGACGATCCGGCGGTCGTGCGGGAGCATGCGAGCTACCGGCTCAACCAGTGCAGCGGGTGTCACGCCGGCGGTCCCTGACGGGGCGGGCGGGACGCGGGACCGGTCACGACCCGCCCTTCCTGCCCGCGCCGCTCGTGGCGGTGCAGTATGATTAGCCACGGACGGCGCGGGCAGGTCCCGCGCTCCTCGGCCACGCGTCTTGGAGGGGCGGCATGTCGCAGGCAGCCGAACACGTGCACCATCTGGCGACGGTGATCGGGCCGCGCCCCGCCACGACGGACGCCGAGGCGGAGGCGGCGGAGTACATCGAGTCGGTGCTGCTCGGGCGCGGAATGGAAGTCGAACGCCAGGAGTTCGAGTGCCCGAGGACGTACGGGTGGACGTACGCGCTCTACCACGCGCTCACCATCGCGGCCGCCGTCGCTTCAGGTTGGGACGTGTTGCGGTGGCCCGCGTTCGCGGTCTCGGCCCTCGTCGCGTTCTCGCTGTGGAGGGACCTGGACACGCGTTCCGGACTCTCCAGGTGGCTGCCGCCGAAGGGTCCGAGCCAGAACGTGATCGCGCGTCACGTGCCCCGGAGCAGGCGCGGTGAGCGCGCCCAGCGCGTCGTCATCGTCGCGCACTACGACACCGCCCGGGCGTCGCTGGCGTTCGCTCCGTCGCTCGTCAAGAACTTCGCGACCACGTTCGCGCTGATGAAGTGGCTTACGATCGCAGTCCCCGTGTTCGTGCTCGCGGGCGCGCTTGCCGTCACTGCCCCGTGGGACCCCTACCTGTGGTACGCGACGATGGCCGTCGCCGCGTACCTCCTCGTCCCCCTGCTCATCAACGTGCATCGCGAACTCGCCATGAGCGCAGTGGACGGCGCAAACGACAACGCCTCGGGTGTGGCGGTGATGCTCGGAGTCGCGGAACATGTGGCCCCGGCGGCAGAGGACCTGCCCGCGCCCCTGTCCCGTCCCTCCGCGCGCGCCGGACAGGCGGCGCGGGAGAGCGGCGTGCCAGGTGACGACGAGAGCGCGCCGGTATCGCGGGCGCGTTCGCTGGAGTTCGAGACGGTGGAGTTCGAGGCGGTCGGGACCCGTGGTCCCGCGCCTGAGGGCGAGTCTGACCATGAGCCGGCGGAGAGCGTCGCGACGCGTGTCGCTCCTCGCGAGGAGTCGCCCCGGCGCCGCGGCTTGCTAGGCAGGTTCACGCGGACGCGCGCCGGAGACGCGGGAGGGGTCGGCGGCTGGCTCGGGGTGAGCCAGGACTTCGACGCGCGTGACGAAGGCCGCAAGATCGGGTCGTGGGAGAACTTCGAGGACGAGGGGGATGGAGACGACTTCGGCCGCAAGGGCGGGCGCGCGGGCGGCGACCCGCTCGGCGACCCCGAGTATGCGGCGGCGGAGGCATCGCGCATCCGCCGGAAGGTGACCGAATCGGTGGACCGGGCGCTTGCGGACAAGGAGGTCTGGTTCGTCGCGACCGGCGCCGAGGAGGCGGGGACGTGGGGCATGCGCGCGTTCCTGAGCGAGTACGGACCTGACCTCGAGGGCGCGCTCATCATCAACCTCGACAACCTCGGCACCGGCACGGTCCATATCGTGACCGAGGAAGGGATGGCGCGCCGGTACCGCTCGGACCGCAGAATGGTGAGCGCCGCCAAGCGCGTCTCTCGCGAGAACGACCTGCCGGTTCGCGCCCGGCCCTACGTGGGGATGTCGACCGACGCGACGCCCGCGCTGGCGCGTGGGTTCCGTGCGATGAGCGTGATGGCGTTCGACGCCGACGGCCGCCTGCCGAACTGGCACTGGCATACCGATACCGAAGAGAACGTCGACCCCGAGGTCCTCGAGATCGCGGTGCGTTTCGTGACCGAGACCGTGCGGGAGCTCTGAAGCCGCCAGCGTCCGAAGACGCCCGCGGGGGCCGTCCCGCGCGGGCTTACTCCTCGGCAAGCCCCCGGTCGATCGGAACACGGACGCGCCCGCGCCATGCGAACCTGCTGGCGTAGAACGTGAGGAGCGTGCCCACGAGGGTGAGCGCGGTCGCCGCCCAGAACGCCGGCAGCATGAACGTCGAGCGCTGCAACGCCACGACCACGAACGCGAACGCGATGAATCCGAGGTGCAGCAGGCCCGAGCCGATCTTGACCAGCCGGCCTTCGGTGAGGTACGAGGGTCCCCGCGCGCCGGCGACGGTGATGGCGACGACAGCGGCTTGGATGAGTCCGGCGAGCGCGAGGTAGACCGCGAGCCCGGTCGCGAGGCTTCCCGTCGCGACCCAGGCGGCGAGACCGGCGACAAGCATGACGGCCGAGACGGCGATGAGCGTCCCGCGGTCGAGGAGGCGCTTGGGCACGCACAGGCCCATCAGGACGACGAGGGCGACCACCTGTGGAGCCGCGATGGCGTTCATCCACCAGATGAAGTCGCGGTAGCCGATCGCCTGGAACCCGGGCACCGAGTACGTCGCCCACCAGACATACGCGGTCCCGAGGAACGACTGCACTCCGAGCGAACCGAGGAGCGCCACCGTCGCCACGGTGAGGAGATAGTCCCAGTTCTTCAGGCGTGCGAGTGCGGTCATCTGCCCACCTCAGACTGTGTGTGCGCCGGGGACGAAGTAGGTCGAGAAGTAGGTCAGCAGCAGCACGACGAACGCGGCCACGGAGATCCCCGCGACCCATCGCCACATCGAAGGGCGTCTCAGGTAGAGCCTCGCGTGCAGCAGCGCGGTGTAGGCCAGCCACATCATGATCGACATGTTGACCTTGGCCGACCACCACCAGCTCTCTCCGGGCCAGGCGATGATCGCCCACGGGAAGCCGAGGAGCATGCCCGCCGTGAGCGGCAGGTAGCCGAGCCGGGCCCAGCGATACGCGGTGGTCTCGAATGCCGAGTGGCGCGCGCGGATCATCTCGATCGTGGCCACGAACGAGATGGCGAACGCGGCGTACGAGAAGAAGAGCGCCGGCGGGTGGACCCACATGTAGATGGTGTTGTAGTAGAACTGCCGAGCGCTCTCCATCCCTTGGTAGGCGCCGAACATGACGCCGGGGTCACCGCTCGCCATGGCGCTGAGATAGCCGAGGTACTGGCCGAAGAAGATGGGAAGCGGCTCGGTGAAAGGCTCGTTCCACAGCGCCGCCGCCGCCATCAGGGCGGCGAGGAGGATGGCGACTCCCGGCAGCAGCTCCTGCCGGTGGCGGCGGATGAGCACCGCCATGACCGCGAGCAGGAGTGCCCACACGTAGAGCTTCACGGACTCGACCCACAGCGGAATCGCTATCCGGCCGACCACCCCTCCGGTCTCCGGGCTCACCACGACCGCGATCTCGTACAGACGCCAGTGGAACCAGATGAGCACGAGCTGGCCCACGACGAGGAGCGCCGCGCTCGCGCTGACCGCCGTGCCGAGCCAGCCGCGCCACGCCGGGACGACGGCGAGCGCCACGAGTACGGCGGCGAGCAGCGGTAACAGCGCTTGCAGCGGGGTGCCGACCGCGCTGAGCGTCTCGACGAGTTGCGCCAGGTCGGCCTGTATCGCGGCAGGGTTCATCGGCATCAGCTCCACGGGGTACGTCCGTCCAGTATACTGTGCGCGGAATGCGAGCGCCATCGAGAGCGACCGCGGGGAGCCTGTGTGGTCAGTGTCAGCCGGTTCGCCAAAGCGTTCCTACGCGGCGCGAAGATCACGTGGCGGGAGCGTCCGACACGCCGCGACATCGAGGCGCTGCAGGCCAACATAGAGCGCGTCGGGCTCGTCATTCGTGTGCGCTGGGCGCTGGTGGCCGTCCTGAGCGTGTTCACGCTGGTAGGGGCGTCGATCTACGGCACCGAGGTCCCCTGGTCCCAACTCGCGCCGAACATCGTCGTCCCGGCGGCCGCGATCGCGTTCGTGTGCCTCTACAACGCCTACTACCATCTCACGTACCGGCGCCTCGGCAACGTCGCGTTCCTCAACCACGCGCAGCTTCTCTTCGACATCATCGTGGTGACGGTCCTCGTGTACTACTCGGGGGGCGTGAACTCGTGGTTCTACGCCATGTACGGCCTGTTCATCCTCGAGGCCGCGTTCATTCTGCCCCGGGTGCGTGACACGTGGATCGTCGCGGTCTTCAGCATGCTCGCGTACGCCGTCGTCCTCTGGGGGGAGTTCTTCGGACTCATCCGCCACGTGGAGATCCCGTTCACCTTCGGCGAGCTGCACCTGAACCAGACGTATGTCTCCGTGCGCTACCTGTGGCAGGTCACGATGCTCGGGGGAGTCGCGCTGGTCGCTACGGTCATGACGTCGACGATGCGTGCTCGCGAGGCGCAGCTGGCCGAGCTGTCCGTGATCGACGAGCGGACGGGACTGTACGACCGTAAGCACTTCCTGCGCACGCTCGCCGCTGAGGCCGTCCGCGCCGAGCGGGAGGCGCGTCCGTTCGCCGTGATCCTCGCCGACATCGACGACATGACGCGCTTCAACCGCGTCTACGGCGTCGAGCGGGCCGACCGGATGATCCAGACGGTCGCGGAGCGGCTCGAGGCCGCGCTCAAAGCGTGCTGCGGGCACGGGACGTACGGTGCCAACGTGCTCAGCCGCTACGGCGGGGAGGAGTTCGCGGTCCTGCTGCTCGAGGGAGCGGCCGGAGGGGCGCCGGGTCCGACTGACGCCGAGGCGGTCGCAGAAGCACTCCGGCGTGCGGTCGAGGACGCCCGCGTCGCGGGTGGCGGGGTGACGGTCAGCGTGGGCGTGGCCTGCTACCCCGCCAACGGGCCGACGGCTGACGCGCTGCTCGCGGCTGCCGATGAGGCGCTGCACCTCGCTCAAGCGGCGGGCGGCAACCGCGTACGGCGAGCCGAGGTCGACCGGTGAGCGCGTGGCGCGCCGGTTCCGCCGTCGCCGCGCTCGCCTTCGCGCTCATCGCGTTCGGCGCGCCTCTGTTCCTGATGATGACGCCGCCCTACACAGCACTTCTCGTCGAGCGCGTGGGCGCGCCGGAACGCGCGTCAC
>DASSAH010000257.1:0-2867 GCA_035685585.1 Coriobacteriia bacterium | reverse complement strand
AGGCGGCCGCCGAGGCGCTTCGGCGTGCTGGCATCACCGAACCGCCCGTGCCGCTCGACGTGCTCGCGGCCGACGTCGGCATCCCCGTGCGGGCGGCGCGTCTCCCCACGTTCTTCTCGGGCGCTCTGATCGCCGAGGACGGGATGCCCGTGGCACTCGTCAACGCCGAAGTCGCCGAGGACGTCCGGCGGCGCACGCTCGCCCACCTGCTGGGGCATGCGCTCATCGTGCTGGCACACCCGGACGAGCGCTATCCGCGAAACCGTGTCAGGGAACACCGGGAGGCGGATGTGGCCGCAAACGAGCTGCTGCTCCCGGAGTCCTTCGTCCGCGAGCAGGCGCGCGTGTGGTTCAACGACTACCGCTACCTCGCCCGGCTGTTCGGTGTCACCGAGCCCGAGATGGTGCAACGGATGCGCGAGTTGGGCATCATGAAAGCGCGCGGGCTGTTCTGGGAGTACTGATATCATCTGGGCCGTTCCGGCGGACGGGCATCCGGTCTCCGAGCGCGCCGGTTGATTCCTGCAAGGAGGCTCCATGCGCACGTCGTTCGCGGTCGGGGTCGATGTCGGTGGGACGAGGATCGCGGCGGGACTCGTCGAACGCAAGGGACGGGTGCTCAAGGACTTCCGGACACTCACACCTGGCAACGGGCCGTTTTCCGTGGTGGACGCCATCATTGACGCCATCGAGCAGGTGAGCGTCGGCGTCCAGCCTGGCGAGATCGCCGGCGTGGGCATCGGTTTGCCCGCGCAGATCGACTTCCTCAAGCAGACAGTCGAGTTCTGCACGAACCTGCCGCTGGCGGGGGTCGATGTGCGCTCGCTCGTGCGCTCGCGCGTGCGACACGAGGTCACGCTCGACAACGACGGCAACCTCGCCGCCGCTGGCGAGTTCAGGTTCGGCGCCGCGAAGGGCGCACGCGATTTCCTGATGATGACGCTCGGGACCGGCGTGGGCGGCGGCTTGTTCTTCAACGGCGAGCCGTATCGCGGATCTCGCGGCATGGGCGCCGAGGTCGGCCACATGGTAGTGCAGATGGACGGGCCGCTCTGCCCGTGCGGCGGGCGAGGACACGTGGAGAGTTATGTGAGCCGCCCCGCCATCGCCGCCCGGGGACGAGTGGCGGCCGCCGAGGGCAAAGGCGGTGCCATACTCCGGGAAGCAGGTGGCGACCTGGAGGGCGTCACGGCAGAGGCGGTCGTGCGTGCCGCGCTCAAGGGCAACGCGGCGGCGCGTGAGATCATGCTCGACGCCGGTGAGGTGCTCGGTCGGGCGCTCGTGGGGCTCGTGAACCTGCTCAATCCGCGATTGGTGGTCGTCGGCGGGGGCATCGGCGAGTCGTGCGCGTTCATGGTCGAGCACGCAGCCGCGGTCGTGAGCGGAGAGGCGCTCGCCGGCCGCAAAGACGTGCGCTTCGTCCAGGCCGAGCTTGGCAACGACGCTGGTGTCCTCGGCGCGGCAGCGCTTGCGTTCGATGAGCACGACTCCCGGGAAGGACTGCATCGGTGACGGTCGAGAGAGCGGTGGTCTGGTTCGCCCCGGTGCGCTCGCCGGGCAAGCACAGTCTCGTGAAGCGCGCCGGGGACCTGCTCGAACGAGCGGGACTTCGCGAAGCGATCGCCGGAGACGACCTGGTGGCGGTGAAGCTGCACTTCGGGGAGGCGGGGAACACCGGCTTCGTCCAGCCGATCTTCATCCGCGAGGTCGTGGGCCGCGTGAAAGCCGCCGGGGGCAGGCCGTTCCTCACCGACGCGAACACGCTCTACCGGGGAGAGCGGGCCAACGCCGTCGATCATGTCGCGTGCGCGATACACAACGGCTTCTCGTACGCGACCGTCGAGGCGCCGATCATCATCGCAGATGGGCTCGACGGCCGAGACGCGGTAGACGTGCCGGTCGCACGGGGCGTGCACTTCGAGACCGTGCGCATCGGCTCGGCGGCCGTGCATGCGGACGCGATGGTGGTTGTGAGCCACGTCAAAGGCCATGAAGCCACCGGCTTCGGCGGGGCGCTGAAGAACGTTGGTATGGGACTCGGGTGCCGCTCGGCGAAGCAGCGCATGCACGCGGACTTCAGGCCTGACGTCAACGCCGAGCGGTGTGTTGCCTGTGGCCGCTGCGTACGCCGGTGTCCCGTCGATGCGATCGCGCTTGGGCCGGACCGGGTGGCTGTCGTCGCCTACGAGGTCTGCTGCGGGTGCGGCGAATGTGTCGCGGCTTGCCCGCACGGGGCCATCGCCGCGCAGTGGAAGACGACGCCCGACGCGATTCAGGAGAAGATCGCTGAACACGTGGCCGGGGCGGTGGCCGGCAAGCAGGGGAAGACCGTGTACCTGTCGTTCGTCACGAACGTGACGCCGGACTGCGACTGTTGGGACTTTTCCGATGCGGCCGTCGTCCCCGACATCGGTGTACTCGCGTCGACCGACCCCGTCGCGATCGACCAGGCCGCCTACGACCTGGTGGTCGCGGCGCCGGGGCTACCCGGAACCCGTGGCGCGACGACGGGCGCGGGCGAGGACACGTTCCGCTCGATCTCAGGGATCGACGGCACGCGAGCGATGGCTCATGCCGAGGCGCTCGGCCTTGGCACGAGAGCGTACGAGCTGCGGCAGACGGACTGACCGGAGTCCGCACCGCGAGGACGGTGCGGCGTGACATGCCGAGCGCGGAACGGAGGAAGACCGTGGATCACATCGACGTAGTGAGGGCCGCGTGGCGCGTGACATGGCGCCATCGGATTCTGTGGCTGTTCGGTCTGCTCGCCGGGGGAGCCGGCGTCATGAGGACCAGCGGCGGGAACCCGTGGATGGCGCAGGACGCGCCGGCGCCCGATGCGATGCCCCTCCGCGAACTGCAGCGCC
>DASSAH010000256.1:0-2725 GCA_035685585.1 Coriobacteriia bacterium | reverse complement strand
GGCCGCCGTCGAGCTGGACCATCGGGCGGATGTCCGGCGGGATCACCGGGATCGCGTCGAGGATCATCCACGCTGGGTGGTTGTTGGAAGTGCGGAACGCGGCGACCACCTTGAGGCGCTTGACGGCCTTGGCGCGCTTCTGCCCCTTGCCGTCACGTATCTGGGTGCGCAGCTCCTCCGCGAGATCATCGAGGTTGACCTGTTTCAGCAGGTCCTTGATCGCCTCGGCGCCCATGCCGCCGCGGAAATAATCTCCGTAGCGCGCCTTCATCTCGCGATAGAGCGTCTCGTCGTTGATGAGCATCTTCGGGACGAGCTTCTGGAACGTATCGAACGCTTCGGAGAGCACGTTCTTGCGATCCGCGTACTCCTCCTCAAGATCACCGAGGTCGCGCGCGGCCTCCTTCTCGATCCGCTTGACGCGGTCCGCGACCGGCGTCGCGTCATCAGAAGCCTCGCCCTCCTCAGGCTCGATCTCACCCTTCGCGACCGCGATGCGGCGGTCACGGTCCTCCTCGACCGCGACGACCTCTTCCGCCTTCTCAGCCTCGAGCTCCTTGAGGTCGGCGGCGAGTTCTTCCCGCAGCATCGCAAGGTCCCGATCGCGGTCCTCTTCGTTGACCGACGTGATGATCGAGGACGCGAAGTACAAGACCTTCTCCAGGTCCTTCGGCGCGATGTCCAGAAGATAGCCGAGACGGCTCGGCACACCTTTGAAGTACCAGATGTGGCTGACCGGCGCGGCGAGCTCTACGTGTCCCATGCGGTCACGGCGCACTTTGGAGCGGGTGACCTCGACGCCGCAGCGCTCGCATACGATCCCTTTGAACCGCACGCGCTTGTACTTGCCGCAGTAACACTCCCAGTCCTTCGTCGGACCGAAGATCTTCTCGCAGAACAGACCGTCCTTCTCGGGCTTGAGGGTACGGTAGTTGATGGTCTCGGGCTTCTTCACCTCGCCACGCGACCACTGTCGGATCTGCTCGGACGAGGCCAGACCTATCCGGAGTCTGTCAAAGTTGTTCACATCAACATCGAGCAACGTCTACTCCCCCTCGTCCGTGTCTGTGGAGTCGCGATTCTCGCCGAGGTCAACCGCTGCAATGTCGCTTTCCAGCAGTCCCTCGAGCGCGTCCGTGCTCAAATCGCCATCGGGCGTCACGCCGGCAGTGCCGAGATCGAGCCCGAGTTCCTCGGCTGTCTTGAAGATGTCCTCTTCCTCTTCTCGAAGCTCGATCTCCCCTCCGTCCTCGGTGAGGATCTCGACGTCGAGACAGAGCGACTGCATCTCCTTGACGAGGACCTTGAACGACTCGGGGATACCCGGCTCGGGGATGTTCTCGCCCTTCACGATCGCCTCGTATGCCTTCACTCGGCCGAGCACGTCGTCTGACTTGGCGGTCAATATCTCCTGGAGCACGTAGGCGGCTCCGTACGCGTAGAGCGCCCAGACCTCCATCTCGCCGAAGCGCTGACCTCCGAACTGCGCCTTGCCGCCGAGCGGCTGCTGCGTGATGAGCGAGTACGGACCGGTCGAGCGCGCGTGAATCTTGTCGTCCACGAGGTGCAGCAGCTTCAAGATGTAGATCTGCCCGACGGTCACCGGCTCGCGGAACGGCTCGCCCGTGCGACCGTCATACAGGACCGTCTTGCCCTCGCGAGAGAGCACAGGCACGAGGTCCGTGCGGGCGTGCGCGCCGAAGCGGCGTTCGGCTTTGCGCCTCATGTTCTCGTTCGCTCGCTCGATGACGTCGGAGATCTCGTTCTCGCTGGCGCCGTCGAACACCGGCGACGCCACATAGATGGGTCCCTCGACCGGTTCCTTCCGCTTCGCGTCGTCGCTCCAGCCAGTCATCGCCGCCCACCCGAGGTGCGTCTCGAGCAGCTGTCCGACGTTCATGCGGCTGGGCACGCCGAGGGGATTGAGGATGACGTCGACCGGAGTGCCGTCGGCCATGAAGGGCATGTCCTCGACCGGCAGGATCTTGGCGATGACGCCTTTGTTCCCGTGACGGCCGGCGAGCTTGTCTCCTTCAGAGATCTTGCGCTTCTGCGCCACGTAGACCCGCACGAGCTCGTTCACTCCCGGCGACAGGTCGTCGCCCCGCTCGCGGCTGAACGTACGCACCGAGATGACGCGACCGCTCTCTCCGTGCGGGACTTTGAGCGAGGTATCGCGCACCTCCCGAGCCTTCTCACCGAAGATGGCGCGCAGCAGGCGCTCTTCGGCGGTGAGTTCCGTCTCCCCCTTGGGAGTCACCTTGCCGACGAGCACGTCTCCCGGGAACACCTCGGCGCCGATGCGGATGATCCCGTCCTCGTCGAGGTTCCCGAGCACTTCCTCGCCAACGTTCGGCATCTCCCGGGTGATCTCCTCCGCGCCGAGCTTGGTGTCGCGTGCTTCGACCTCGTACTCCTCGATGTGAATCGAGGTCAGGACGTCGTCCTTGACCAGTCGTTCGGAAAGGATGATCGCGTCTTCGTAGTTGTGGCCCTCCCACGGCATGAAAGCGACGAGCAGATTCTGGCCCAGCCCGAGTTCGCCTTGCTCGGACGACGGACCGTCCGCCAGCACGTCGCCCGCTTTGACCGGGTCTCCCTCGACGACGATGGGTCTGTGGTTGATGCAGGTGCCCTGGTTGGACCGCATGAACTTGGGCATGAAGTACTCGTCGATGCTGCCGTCATCCGAGCGTACGACGATTCGCTTGCTGTCGACGTACTC
>DASSAH010000255.1:0-2630 GCA_035685585.1 Coriobacteriia bacterium | reverse complement strand
GCCGTTGGCGATCGCCGCCATCGCCCGGGCGAGCTGCAGTGGCGTCATCGACACCCCCTGCCCGAACGGGATGTTGGCGATCGACGTCGCCGACCACTGGTCGACCGGAGGGAGGAACCCCTGCGCCTCGCCCGGGAAGTCTACGCCTGTCGGCTCGGTCACGCCGAACGCCCGGAGGTACTCGTAGAGCCGCTCCTCGCCAAGCGCCATGCCGAGCCTGACCGTTCCCACGTTGGACGAGTTCGCCAGTATCTCCTCGAGCGTCCACTGCACTCTCTCGCGAGGACGCGCCTCACCGATGCGGCGGCCGGCGACCTGGAGCGACGGCGGGAGGTCGAACACACTGTCCGGCTCGAACAGACCCGCGTCGAGGACCGCCGCGGTCGTGAGCGACTTGAGCGTGGAACCCGGTTCGTGGACGTCCGTGACCGCCCTGTTCCGGTAGGCGGCCGAGTCGGCCTCAGCGAAGCGGTTGGGGTCGAAGCCGGGCGCCGACGCCATGGCGAGGATCTCCCCGCTACGGGGATCCATCACGACGACCGAGCCGGCTTTGGCGTCCCACGTCTCGATCGCTCGCTCCAACGACTCCTGCGCCACATGCTGGATGTCCCTGTCGATGGTCAGCACGATGTCGGTGCCGTCGACCGGCTCTGAACGCAGGATGACGCCCCCCGGAGCCGGCCGTCCCGACCGGTCATGCTCGAACCGCACCGAACCGGCAACACCCCTGAGCGTGGAGTCGAAGTGCTGCTCCAGTCCGGCGAGACCCTTGTCGTCGGTGCCGACGAAGCCGAGCACCTGCGCGGCCAGGGGTCCTGAGGGATAGCTGCGCACGGAATCCCGCATTGTGTCGATACCGACGAGCTCAAGGGCTTCCACCGCGCCTGCCAGATCGGGGTCCACCTTCCGAGCGACGTACGCGAATCCGCTGTCCCTGCTGAGGCGGTCGGCGTAGAACGCGGCGTCCCCTCCGAGGACGGACGCGAGTGCCTGAGCGGTCGCAGTCGCCTCCGTGATGAGTCGCGGGGAGGCGTAGATGGTGCTGGCCTCACGAGAGATCGCAAGCACCTCGCCGTCACGGTCGTAGATGGTCCCTCGCTGCGGCGGAATCGCAATCTCGCTCGTGCTCTGGTCCCGGGCCATCTCGGCGAAGGCCGACGCCGAGAACACCTGCAGGTCGACGAGGCGGACACCGACGGCTAGCAGCATGAGAATCAGCACTGAGAGCGCGAGGACGTGACGCTCGCGGCCGAGAGGTCCTCCCCCGCGCTGCGAGCGTGGTGCGCGCGCGGCACCCGTGGGCTTGCGCTTCGCTCTCATCGGGCCGGTGCAAGCCCCGCGTCCCCGGCTATGAGGACCTGGGCTGTGCCCGCCGTCATCCGTACCATACTCGTGAATGCGGATGCGATCACGTCGCCGAAGCCACCGCCGCCATCGGCATAGGCCTCGGCGTCCGTGGCGGGGTTCGCCCGCCCGGGAGCGACATTCTCGATGTAGGTCACCCTCTCGGGGACGCTCATCCCCATCGAAACAGTGGCGATGCTCTCGATGCGCCCGGGGGACTCGAGGGCCAGCCGACGATCCTCGAGCGACTCGTTACGCAACCGTTCCGCGTCGATCTCCTCGCGAAGCGCGTTGGTGGTGAGCGCCGTCTCGGCCGCTCTGACGGAGATCTCCACGCGCACCATGCCGATGGCGCACATCGTCACCATGATTGCGCACGCCAGGTGGAATCCACGCCTGCATGCGGCGACGTCTGCCACGCGGGCCCGTCTCGCATCCCGCGCGGTCGCCACGCGCGTTCCACGGCCTCGGCTCGGGCGTGAAACGACACGGAGGCGCGGCCCGGAATGCCCGTCGTCGCGTCGCCGCTCAGCTGCCGCCGCCCCCATTCTCGCTCCCTCCCTCGGGCCCGGACCTCTGGCCTTGCATTCGTTCGATTACGCGCAGCCGCGCGCTTCGCGCTCTCGGGTTCGCCGTGATCTCCTCGCCCCCGGCAACGACAGGACGCCT
The DNA here is from genome assembly GCA_035685585.1 of Coriobacteriia bacterium. Taxonomy (GTDB): domain Bacteria; phylum Actinomycetota; class Coriobacteriia; order Anaerosomatales; family SLCP01; genus DASSAH01. The sequence goes on along the minus strand of DASSAH010000255.1, from coordinate 617 downwards.
CGTCACGACATGGAACACCGGCACTCGCCCGCACGCACACACGGGGAGATCTGGAGGACAGACACAACCTGACGCGAGCTCGGCGAAGACCCGCTTGACAAGCCTGTCCTCAAGGGAGTGATAGCTGATGACCACGATCCTGCCTCGTGGAGCAAGCCAGCCGGACGCGGCGCGAATCCCTGCCTCGAGCGCCTCAAGCTCGCGGTTCACCTCGATTCGCAACGCCTGGAACGTGCGTCTCGCGGGATGCCCGCCCTCACGACGGGCTGACGCCGGAATGGCGTCCTTGATGATCCCGACAAGGTCGGTCGTGGTCGTGATGGGTCGGCGGCCTCGCGCGGCTACGATGAAAGCTGCGATGCGCGAGGCCCACCGTTCCTCGCCGTACTCCCGCACGACACGGGCGAGTTCATGCTCCGGATACGTTGCGACGATGTCCGCCGCGGACGGCCCGGGCGCCGCCGGGTCCATCCGCATGTCGAGCGGAGCGTCGTGCTGGTAGGAGAACCCGCGCGTCGCGATGTCGAACTGCGGCGACGAGACGCCGAGATCGAAGAGGAACCCGTCGACGTACGGGACGCCGACTTCGGACAGTAAGCGGTCGAGATTGGCGAAGT
>DASSAH010000254.1:0-7893 GCA_035685585.1 Coriobacteriia bacterium | reverse complement strand
CGCTCGTACTCGTCGCGGAGACCGGGGTGGAGATCGACGGACCGCACATCTGACACGACCTCTAACGTCCGCCCGGGTGCCAGCAGGAGGTCGACGACCGATCCCGGCTCGAGACGGCCCGCGAACCTGGACGTCGGCTTGCGCATGCCCTTAGCGACCGCGCGCACGATGGTGCCCTCACCCGCAAGCAGCGTGAGGATGATGTCTGCCTCCCCGAGTCTGGTCTTGCGCAGGACGAGAGCACGGATGCGGTACGCGGTCATCGCCGCGCACTACCCGTCGTCTTCGCAGCGATCGAGGTCGTCGCGTGCCGCAAGTATCTCCAGTCCCGACGAGGTCCCGATCCGGTCAGCGCCGGCATCGAGCATCTCGAGAGCGGTCCGCAGGTCGCGAATCCCGCCGGATGCTTTCACGCCCACCCGAGGTCCCACCGCCCCGCGCATGAGGCGGACGTCGCGCGTGCTCGCCCCGCGCGGTCCGAACCCCGTCGAGGTCTTCACGAAGTGGGCACCCGCCTCCACGCACAGTCGGCTGGCCGACCGGATCTCCTCCTCCGTGAGGTAGCCGGTCTCCAAGATGACCTTCACTATCGCTTCGCTCGACACGCTCGCGACCGCGTCTACCACGGCCCGCACATCATCGTGTGCACCGCGGACGTCGCCCGCGAGGAACGCCGCAACGTTCAGCACCATGTCGACTTCCTGGCAGCCCACTCGCACCAGCTGCCGGGCCTCCTCGGCCTTCGTCTCGGTCAGCGAGTATCCGAGCGGAAAGCCGCAGACCGAGCAGACCCGGGTTGCGGTGCCTGCGAGGATCTCGCTCGCGTGCGGGACCAGGAACGGGGGGACGCACAGGCTTGCGAAACCCGCGTCTCGAGAGTTCATCATCCACTCGCGAGCCTCGGACGGACCGGCGGTCGGCCGCAGAAGGGTCTGGTCGATCGCCGCGGCAAGCGCAACACGGTCCACTCCGCTCACGCTCCCTTCCCGTAACCGAACCGGCTCACCTGCGCGCCGTCTCGGCGCCAGTCACGTTTGACTTTCACCCTCAGGTCGAGGAAGATCCTCGTGCCGAGCAGCCGCTCCAGGTCGGGGCGCGCCTCGGTCCCCACTCGCCGGATCACACTCCCGCCTTTCCCGACCATCATCCCTTTCTGTGACTCCCGTTCCACGTAGAGGGTCGCCGCCACCTTCGTCAGATCGCGTCCGGGCTCGGCCTCAAGCGTCTCGACCGCCACCCCGACCGCGTGGGGAATCTCATCGAACATGGCGTGCAGCACCTTCTCGCGGATGAACTCGGCGACCATGACTTCAAGCGGTTGATCGGTCGACATGCCTTCGGGGAAGTAGCGCGGACCTTCGGGGAGAAGACGGGTCACAGCGGCGACGAAGCCCTCGATGTTGAAGCGCTGCACCGCTGAAACCACAACGACGTCTGCGAACTCACCGAGAGCTTTCGCGGCGTTGACCTGACCGTCGATGAGGTCCGGGTCCACGATATCGGCCTTGGTGAGGACGAGGACCGCCGGCGCCGACACTCTGGCGAGCTGCCTGGCTACCCAGCGGTCACCGCTCCCCACCGTTGCCGACGCGTCGATGACCAGGCAGGCGACGTCGACATCGGCGAGGGCCATGAGGGCCGACCTGTTCAGCTCCTCGCCGAGAGTGTCGCGAGGCTTGTGCAGACCGGGCGTGTCGATGAAGACGATCTGTGCGTCGGGCGCGTCGTGAATGCCTCTCAAACGATGACGCGTCGTCTGAGGCGTAGGCGACGTTATCGCGATCTTCGCGCCCACGACCGCGTTCACAAGAGTCGACTTGCCCGCGTTCGGCCTGCCCACCAACGCGGCGAATCCGCTCCGTATCGCAGGTCCTGGCGATGCGGGGCCAGCGCCCACTACTCTTCGCTCTCGTTTTCGTCCTGGTCAAGATAGCCGCGAACGAACGCCTCGGGAAGCAGTTCGTCCAGACTCATGACCGCGACCTCGTCGCCGCGCCCGCCCATGATGACACGCATCTCAGTGTTGAACTCAGCGAGCGCCTGGCGGCATTCACCACACGGGACCGTCGGCGACGCCGAGTCCCCCACCACTGCCACCGCGTCGATCTCCGTACAGCCCGCGGCGACCGCTGCGACAAGCGCGCTCCGTTCCGCGCAGATCGTCGCGCCGTACGCCGCGTTCTCGACGTTCACACCCTGGAATATCTGGCCGGACGCGTCGTAGACGGCCGCGCCGACTCTGAAGTTCGAGTACGGGGAGTACGATCTGGGCTTCACTTCACGGGCGAACGCGAGAAGAGCGAGGTCGGGCTGAGTGATCTTACGCATCTGGTCTCTCCTCGTCATCCGCGGACACCGGCCTGATCGCCAACCTCATGATACGCGTCCCCTGAAGCTCCTCGACGGTGATACGCAGCCCCTCGATCTCTACGCTCTCGCCGACGACCGGGATGTGCCCGGCCACCTCCGTGAACAGACCGCCGACAGTCTCCGCTTCTAGCTCGATGGCGGTGTCGAAACGTTCGTTGAGGTCGTCGACGGACAGGCGCGCGTCCACCGTCACGGTGCCGTCGTCCAGTTCCACAAGAAGCGTGACCGCCTCGTCATACTCGTCGAATATCTCGCCGACAATCTCCTCGAGCAGGTCCTCGATCGTCACGAGACCCGCCGTGCCGCCGTACTCGTCGGCCACCACAGCGATGTGCGTCCGCGTCCGCATCTCGCGGAGCAGCTCCTGGACCGGCTTGGTCTCAGGCACGAAGTATGCAGGACGAGCGATGTCCGCCGGCCGCACAGCAGGATCTCCGACCATGGCTGCCAGCAGGTCCTTCGCGTATAGGACGCCACGGATGTCGTCGACGGTGTCGCCATAGACCGGGAGTCGCGAGTAGCCGAGCGAGCCGATGAGCTCGATGGCATCGGCGGTCGTTGCGGTCTCAGGCAGGCACGTCATGTCGGTCCGGGGCACCATGACCTCCCGCACCACCTTGCCGGTGAAGTCCGAGACCGCCTCGAGGAGCGCCTCTTCGCTCTCGCCACGGGACACGTCTTCCTCGGCCATGGGGCCGTTGTTCCGCTGGACGGCATCACCCGTCCACGTGCCGTGCGCCGCTCGCTCCCCGACCGCTAGCCGCAATGCCCACCGCCACGGCGAGTTCAGCACCCGCGCGAGCGGGTAGAACACCGGGACTATGCGGGCGGCGGCAGGCGCGAACGTCAGCGCGACCCCCTCGGGGTTCTGCGCGGCGAGCGTGCGAGGCAACGCCTCTCCGAGGCCGAACAGCACCACCGCGGCGACCGCCGCGCCCACTGCTGAAACGATCCACAGCGGCCATGTCTCGTACAGGGAGGCGAAGACCGCGGTGAACAGCACCGCCGAGGTCGCGTATGACAGCGCGGATACCATCGACGAGGCCGCCTGGAGACGTCCAGGGCGCTCGGCGAGCATGTCCAGGGCGCGAGCACCTCGACGCTGCGCATCGGCGAGCCTCAGGATGCGGCCCCGCGAGATGTGGGACGCCGCCGCGTTGGCAGCGCAGACAACGACCTTGAGCACCAAGATTGCGACGATTGCGATGACTATCGGTACTGTCAACGAGCCCTCCGGGCCGATATGGCGATCAGTGAGACAATACCTGAAACACGAGCGTGGTGATGAGGAAACCGACGAGCGCCCCCGAGACCGCCTGGGGAATCGTATGCGCGCCGCTCTCGATACGACTCTGCATGACGAGCGCCGCGATGAAGAGCGCGAGCACGGCCGCGGAGGAGTTGCGTGTGGCATACCCCACCGCCGCAGCCGCCGCTGTGGCGAGCGCGACGTGCCCCGATGGCCAGCCACCGCGCAGGAACGTACCTCCTTCGCGACTGCTCGCCTTCAGAGCGATCACCGCGAGGGCAGTGAGTCCGAGCGCGATGACGGTCAGGTGCACCGGCGAGCGCGAGACAAGTACGAATCCCTCGGTCGCGATGTCGCGTGCGCGGTCGAAGAAGATGACGTACCCGACAGCGACAGCGGTGAGCGACGATATCAGCACGCCTCCCGCAGCGATGTCCTTCGCGATCTTCGCACGCGGGTCGAAGCGCTCCACCGTAAGGTCGACCGTCGACTCGATCGCAGTGTTCACGAGCTCGGTGAACAGGACGAAACCGATCGCGAACAGGAGAGCGACCATCTCGAGGCGCGAGACGTCGAGCAGAACGGCCGCGCTGAGCACCAGACCGGCGGCGCCCACATGCAGACGCATGTTGCGCTGGGTGCGCAACGAGTACACAATCCCCTGGATCGCGTAGTTGAAGCTCCACAGTAGTGACCTGCTCCGCACCCGGTCTCACAGGCCTTCCGCGTATGCGGCGAGAAGTGAGTCCTGACGTTCCTGCATGACGCGGGCGTCATCGTCGGTCTCGTGGTCGTAGCCGAGCAGGTGCAGGATGCCGTGGACCAACAACAGGTTCAGCTCCTCTTCCACAGTGTGGCCGAGTTCGGCGGCTTGGCGCTCCGCCACTTCCGGAGCGATGACGACATCACCGAGTGTTACCGGCTCGTCTCCGGGCACAGGGCACGGGTCATCGCACGGGAACGCCAGCACGTCGGTGGCTCCCTCTACCATCCGGTAGCGTTCGTTGAGCGCCGCCATCTCCTCCTCTCCGACCACCGCGAGCGAGAGCTCCGCGGCCGGCGGAACATCCTCCCGATCCAACACGAACTCAGCAAGTCGTTCGAACGCAGCCAGGTCCAGCGGTTCGGGGTCCCGGTGACTAGTGATGCTGATCGGCATAGTCCGGCCTCCTCGGGACGGTCTGTGGGTATTCGACCCGCGGATGGTAGATGCCCTGGAGCATCCTGGCGTACACCTGGTTGATGCGCTCAAGATCGGCGAGCGTGAGTTCGGAATCGCGCAGCTGGCCGTCGGTCACCTTGCCGTCGATCACTCGCCTGACCGTGCTCTCGATCCGCGGCCGCGACGGGCGCTTCATCGCGCGCACCGCGGCTTCGGCACTGTCCGCAAGCATGACGAGCGCGGCTTCACGCGATTGCGGACGGGCGAAGGCGTACCGGAAATCCGCCTCTGACACTGCGTCGTCTTCGAGCGTCGCCTTGTTGTAGAAGTAGCTGACCAGGGAGTCGCCGTGATGCTGCTCGACGATGTCGACCACCTCCTGCGGCAGCCGGTACTGCCGCGCGAGCTCAAGACCCTCGCGCACATGGGCGGTGATGATGATCGCGGAAAGCTCCGGGGTCGTCTCGTCATGCGGGTTCGCCGTGCCCGCCTGGTTCTCCACGAAGAAGGCGGGGCGCGAAATCTTCCCGACATCGTGGTAGTACGCGCCGACACGCGCGAGCAGAGGGTTCGCGCCAATCGCCTCGGCGGCCGCCTCCGCCAAGTTCCCTGTTATCACCGAATGCCCGTACGTCCCGGGCGCCTCGACCATGAGGCGGCGCATCAGCGGATGGGCCGGACTGCCAAGCTCTATCAACCGAACGTCCGTCGTAACCTTGAAGGCGTGCTCGAAAAAGGGCAGCAGGCCGTAGCCGAGCACCGCGGCGAGAACACCGCCGATGCCCGCGCCCGCCGCGGAGAACGTCGCCTCGGTGAGCGACCGGCCCTGCGCGAGCGAGGCGAGCCACGCAAGCGACGCCCCAGACCCGACCAGAAACAGTCCCACGTAGACAAGACGGGCCCGCTCGGTCATGAACGACATCGCGAGCACGGCAAGAACGCCCCACACGAGCATGGCCGCCGTGCCCGAACCCTCGGTAAGCCCGAGTTGCAGGCTGTCGGCGGTGGTCACGAGCACCGCGAGGAGACCGACCCGCATGTTGACGAGCACGGTCGCGAGCATTGCCGTCAGCGGTACCGGCAGCAGGTACGGCGACATCTCCGGGAAGAACCAGAGCGCCGCGCGCGTGGTCCATAACGACGCGACGAGAAGCAGAGCGAGCAGCGCGAGTTGGCGGCTGCTCTCGAAGACGGGGCGCTCGAAGCGCCACAGATACCCGGTGGCCGCGGCGAGCACGATGCCGGCGAGCGCGCCGAGAGCAAGCAGCGATACGGCCGGTCTGTCACCTCCGAGCAGGCCGAGTCGGCGGATGATCTCGAGATGCTGGGGCGTGACGATCTCGCCGCGCTGCACGATGTTCTCGCCGACGCGCTTAACGACTACGACAGGCGCCGCCTGGTCGGCCGCCGCCTTGCGCGCCGCCTCGGTCGCGACCTCGTTCACCGAGAGCGTCGGCCGCACACTTGGCTCGATGATGCCCGCAACCGCCTCACGAAGCGGTCCGCTCACCGGAAGCCCACGCGCACCCTCGTGCAGCTGCCGTAGGGCTTCCTCCCGCTCCTCGGCGGTGAGGCGCAGACCGAGCACGGTCGCGGCCAACTGCTCGGCCGAGCGCTCGGCGCGGGCGAACTCCGTGTCGTCAGCGGAAAGCAGCGCGGCGATCCACTCCTGGTCGTACGAGGGAAGCGTCCCTGCCGCCGCGGCCAGCGCGCGCGTCGGCTCCACCGACCAGAGCGGTCTCGCGGCGCGGATCGAGACGAAGGCGTGGGCCACCTCCTCGCGTCCCGTCGCCACCGCCTCAGCGTCGAACACCGTCACGGGCTCGACCGCCTCCGCGGCACGGGTACGGGCGCGCTCCGTCGCGGCTTCGTCGACGAACTCCACCGTCTCGCTGGCGCGAAACGTGCGCGGAGACGGCTCGTCCACCGTCAAGCCGAACGGCACGGTCTGCAGCACGTGCGGGACGGTGACCAGCACCGCGGTCGCCACGCCGAGGGCGACGCGCTGAGCGCCGGCACTCCGCGCCACGCCGCCCCGCACGCGACGTCTCGCCCAGTCACGCAGCCTACTCATGGCGGCTCTCGGCCTTCGCCTCCTCGTAGGCGTGGTACGCGGTGACGATGCGCTGCACCAACTTATGGCGCACGACGTCGCGCGAGCCGAGCTCGACAAAGGCGACGTCCGGCACCGCGATGAGGACGTCGCGGACCTGCTTGAGGCCAGAGGCGCCCTTCGGCAGGTCGATCTGGGTGACATCGCCCGTCACGACCGCTTTCGAACCGAATCCCAGTCTCGTCAAGAACATCTTCATCTGTTCGGGGGAGGTGTTCTGCGCCTCATCGAGGATGATGAAACTGTCGTTCAGCGTCCGCCCCCGCATGAACGCCAGCGGAGCGACCTCGATGACTCCCCGGTCCATCAGCTGGTTCGACTTCTCGATCTCCATCATGTCGAAAAGCGCGTCGTACAGCGGACGGAGGTAGGGATCGACCTTCTCGTACAGCGTGCCGGGGAGGTAGCCGAGGCTCTCGCCAGCTTCGACCGCCGGCCGCGTGAGGATGATACGGCCGACCTCACGATTCTGCAGCGCGCTGACCGCCATCGCCATGGCAAGGTAGGTCTTCCCGGTGCCCGCGGGTCCGATGCCGAACGTCACGGTGTGGGCACGGATGGCGTCAACGTATCGCTTCTGCCCCGGGGTCTTCGCCCGCAGGGTCATACCTTTGTGCGTGAGGAGTACGTCCGCGTACAGAGCGCTCGGACTGCACTCGCCCGCACGGAGAATCTCAATCGTGCGCTCAAGCGACTCGGGAGTCAGATGCTCGCCTTTCTCGACAAGCGAGATCATCTCCGTGAACAGCGATGAGACCGCCTGCCCCTCAGAGGCGTGCCCAGAGATGGTGATCTCGTTGCCGCGCACCGCGATCTGCGACTCGAACTGCTCTTCGATGAGCCTCAGGAGGCCATCGCCGTCGCCGAGGAGGTCCGTCATCTCGATCTCGGGTGGCACGATGAGCCGTATCCGCGTTGGCTCCACCTGGCGCACACCCTCCGCGATGTTCGTGCGTGTGGGACGGCCGTTGCCGCCTCGCCGGTCTCTCATGCTCTCAC
>DASSAH010000253.1:0-2094 GCA_035685585.1 Coriobacteriia bacterium | reverse complement strand
TCCCCGGCGGCATGCTCCGAGGGGGCAGGGGTGCTGACGGCTCCCGCCACAGCCTCGGGGAGCGGCAACCTTGGCGCGTCGCTCCACAACTTCTCAAGCCGGTAGAAATCGCGCTCCTGAGGCTGGAAGACGTGCACCACCACATCGGCGAAATCGATGAGCACCCACGTGCCCTCACCGGCGCCTTCGACCCCGATGGCTCTCAGGCCGGCGTTCTTCAACCGCGCTTCGACCTCCTCGGCGATTGTGCGCACCTGCCGGTCGTTTCGACCGGTGCAGATGACGAAGTAGTCGGTGACGACCAGCAGTTCGGCCACGTCGATGGCTACGATGTCCTCGGCCTTCTTGTCCGAGGCGGCCTCTGCGGCCAAGAGTGCATAGTCACGGGAGTCCAGGTGTTCCTCACCCTTTCAGGGTCTAGGGCGCCGCATCCGGCGCCGTCGGTTGGTAGTCCGCTCCGATGATGATGATGACATCGGCCACTTCCTGGCTGGCCGGCTGCATCACCACGTCGCCGACGCCGAGGACCTCACGCACGCCGGCCCCTCGTTCGGCGTCTCCACGCTGCACGACGATCTGTGTGGTCTCGTAGTCGAAGCTGTCCGCGTTCTTCGTGTCCACGACGCGGAAGCCACCCCTGATCAGCTCCTGCGCTGCTTGACCCGCCACACCGGGGCGGCCTGAGCCGTTGTAGACGATCACGCGTACCGCACGGTCCTCCTCGGCAAGGGCAACCCCCCACCACGACGACACGAGGTCGGCGATCTCCCTGCGTTGAGGCTCGAAATACGTCTGGGAGCCAACCGTCACCGGCTCCACGGGCAGGGGTATGAGCGCGACGTCATCCGCCGTGACGTCGGCGAACAGGCGGCTCCATCGAGCGAGCTCCTCGTCCGCGAGATTCGTCGATTCGACGTCGGCCAGGAGGGCTTCGACCGACTGCCCGGTGAGCGCGTTCTGGTACGTGTCCGTGCTCACCGCCACGTAGGAGGCGAACGGCACCGTGAAGAAGTTCGTGATCGCGGCGAGCGACCCCTCCCCTCCCACCGCGTAGCTGTCTCCGATACGGTCGAATCCCTGGCCCGGCACTTCCATGAAGGTCGCGTCGGGTATCGCGATGCCAAAGACCCGGCGCTCGTCCGGTACGGCCCGCATCGCGAGGAACCCCGTCGCCCGACCTTCCGTCACTCCGATCACGAGCAGGTTGTCTCGTGCCCGCTCGGCGGACACCTCGGCCGAGGCCTCCGCCGGCGCGCCGCGCATGGCGTACCACCTCGCGGCGGCGTTGACCGCGGTGGCCACACCCCACGCGAGCGCCACTACGAGACCGGCGGCGAGGATCGCCATCGCCGCGCCGTACACGCCGTTCCGGGTGACCCAGCGCACCAGGTCGAGAGCACCGCTGACCTTCTCGCGGGTCTCGTGCGCACGGATGGCACGCTCGGCCTCCTTGCGACTGCGAGAGTTCCGCTTCGTGGCACGCCACCCGGTGGGCATCTTCGGCGCCGGACGTGATGAGCGTCTCGAGCGCGCCATCAGTGCTTCGCTCCGATGATCGCGTTCCACGCGTCAACCGTCCCCGGATGAATCCGGCGCCGCTCGCGGACGAGCCGCTCGAGCGAGTGGGCATAGGCCCGCCCGTAGAGATCGAACAATGGGACGGTGCCGACGAGTGCGCGCAGTCCCTCGGCGGCGGCCGAGTCGCGGCCTGGCTCGATTGCGTCCGCGAGATACACCACGGCGTCGAGATCTGACATGTCGGGTGAGCCAAGCGTGTGCCGTGAGATTGCGTTGATGACATCAGGCGAGAGCCACGTGAACCACTCACCAACCGCGGCCGCTCCCGTACGCGCGTGCAGCAGGTACGGCACCGCCCGGTCGACGGAGGTCACTTCCACGCCCAGGCGAGCGGCCTCGGCGAGAAGCGTGTCGGGCGCATCGTCTCGCGCCCAGTCATGGAGGAGCCCGGCAAGATAGGCGGACTCAGCGTCGACTCCGTAGACCGTGGCGAGCCCGGCGGCGGTCTCGGCGACGGCGACACTGTGCGCGTATCCGCCAGCATCGAGTCTCCGGGCGAGCGCCTCGCTCGCCTCA
>DASSAH010000252.1:0-1556 GCA_035685585.1 Coriobacteriia bacterium | reverse complement strand
GACAAGATCATCGCCAACCGCATGAGCAAGCGGGGCAGGCGCTGGTCGCCTGAAGGCGCCGATGCGATGGCACACGTGCTCGCCGCCTCACGCACGAGACGGCCGCTTCCGTGCGGTTCGTGGCAGACACCGAAACGTCCCGGCGCCGAGGAGCCCGTGCGCCCGGCTGCGACATGCCGTCACCGGCCCGCGGCACCTGGCAAGGTCACAAGCGCGCGCATCGTCTCACACAAGACCGGGGAGGCGTTCACGCGCACGCTGCGTGACATCTCGGGCACAAGAAGGGCAGACTACTGATGTCGGCGTGGGTGATGCGCCCCCATTTGCTTTACACGTTCCCCATATGGGTGCGCGAGAGCGCCAGAATCGCCCTATGGTAGAATAGCGCGGGATACTCGCCGGTCGACGACGAGCCAGAACGCAGCCCAGTCGTAGCAGAGTAGCTTGACTCGAAAGGCCGGATCATGGATCACACGTTGAACCGCTTCCGCCGCGGCCTTGTGTGCCTCGTCCGCCTCGTGCTGGTATGCGCAGTGGTCGGTGCTGTCCCGCTGGCTTCCCCGGAGCAGGCGGGCGCCTCGTCCACGTTCACAATCTCGGGCAGGGGCTGGGGTCACGGAATCGGGCTCAGCCAGTGGGGAGCCCGTGGCTTCGCTGAGGTCGCCGGGCACAACTACCGGCAGATCCTCGCTCACTACTACCAGGGCAGCACGGTCGCGGTCACACGGCCGAGAACGCTCACGGTCAACCTTGACGAGGCGCGCGGGAATCGCGCCTCGTGGGTCGTCCGGGCGGGGACCGAGGGCGGTCGGCTTGTCGTCAACGGTGTGGAAGCGCCCGCTGACGCGTCCTACCGCTTCCAGGCGTCCGGCTCCTCGACAGAGGTCTTCGACGCTGCGACTGGTGCGCTCTGGCGCACGTTCCCCGGTCCGGTCCGCGTGGCGCGAAGCGGCCCGCTCGTCGAGTACACCGAGGAGAACAACCCGCTCCTCACCTACTCGGGGAGGTGGACCCCAGGTACGTCCACAAGCCATTCGGGCCGCGCCTACTCGTACGCTAGCGCCACGGGAGCGTCGGTCACCATCCGCTTCCGCGGAACGTCGATCGCGTGGATCGGGCCGCGGGCGCCCTCGTACGGGCGCGCCGAGATCATCTTGAACGGCGGTGAGCCGCGCGTTGTGAGCCAGTACGCGGCTTCGACCTCGTTCCAGCAGGAGATCTGGCGGTCCGGACCGCTTCCCGAAGGCGAGCACACGCTCGTCATCCGAGCGACGGGGACGCGGGACGCGGCCAGCTCGGGCACGGTCATCGTCGCTGACGCCTTCGACGTGCGCGGCGCCCCGGCGTCCGTGCGCGACGCCGCCTTGCTGCAGATCGTGAACGCGTCGGGGCCGTTCAACCGCACGTTCGTGCGCTATCGGGGAATCTTCCGCATCCAGCCGGAGGCGGGTCGCGTGCGCCTCCTCAACGAGGTCGATGCCGAGTCGTACCTCTACGGCGTCGTGCCCCGGGAGATGCCGTCTTCGTGGCACATGGAGGCGCTCAAGGCGCAGGCG
>DASSAH010000251.1:0-3505 GCA_035685585.1 Coriobacteriia bacterium | reverse complement strand
CTCCGCGATCCGGACCCCCTGCTCGACGGTCAGGCCCTCACCCCCCACCAGGCCCGCGGCGCGGTTCTTCGCGTCCAGGTACCCCCCGGGAAGATGGATGTCGATGGCGACGGCGTCACCCGGCAGCCGGGTCGCGCCCCTCGGCACAGTCGACAGGAGAGCCAGAGCGCGATCTGTCTCTTCGGGCGGGACGAAGTTACCAGCGAACGGCGGCGTCACGTCAACTGGCGGGACGCGAACCGCCTCAAGCTCGGCGATGAAGGACACGCTCGATCCCGCGCGCACCGTCTCGATGTCGCCCGTCTCGACCGCCTCACGAAGACGGTCCGCGGGCGTCACGTACTCGACGAGCGGCGCGCCGTCCGCGAAGACCTGCACGACATACGAGTCCGACCCCGGGTACGCTCCAGCGAGCAGCCCAAGACCGCTCAGCCACGCGATCCCGACGTCTTGCGCCGACGCCGGCGCTGGGAGGTCGAGCCTGACGACCGACACCTCGCCCGTCGATCCGGCTACCGCGTGCATGATTCCCGCGAGCCTCGCCGTGCGAAGCGCGACCTCATCGGGCGATGAGCGCGCCAGCGGATCGTCCGCGGCGTCGGCGAACCCCCAGATCACGACGGCTCCCAGCGCGGCCGCGCCGATGGCGGCGATCACGATCCGCCTCGTCCACCGCCTTCCGGCACGACTCGCGGCGTTCATTCCGAGCCGACCGCGCCAGCTCGTTGCGGATCGACCGTGGCCGCGCGTCCTTCGAGCACCGGTCGCAGGAAGCGGCCGGTGTGCGAGCGCTCGCATGCGGCCACCTGCTCCGGCGTACCCTTGACCACGATCTCGCCCCCGGCGTCTCCCCCCTCGGGACCGAGATCGATGATGTGGTCGGCGTTCTTGATGACATCGAGGTTGTGCTCGACCACCATCACCGTGTTGCCGCCCTCCACGAGACGTTGGAGCACGTTGAGGAGTTGTCGCACATCGTCGAAGTGCAGTCCCGTCGTCGGCTCGTCGAGGATGTAGAACGTGCGCCCGGTTGAGCGGCGCTGCAACTCGCTCGCGAGTTTCACGCGCTGGGCCTCTCCGCCGGAAAGCGTCGTGGCCGGTTGCCCGAGCCGCAGGTAACCGAGCCCCACGTCGTACAGTGTCTGCAGTTTGCGTCTGATGGCCGGGATGTTCTCGAAGAAGTGGAGCGCCTCTTCCACGGTCATCCCGAGCACGTCGCTCACGGTCTTGCCGCGGTAGGTCACCTGGAGCGTCTCCCGGTTGTACCGCGCACCCTTGCAGACCTCGCACGGCACGTAGACATCGGGCAGGAAATGCATCTCGATCTTGATCTGCCCGTCGCCCTTGCACGCTTCGCAGCGTCCGCCCTTCACGTTGAAGGAGAAGCGCCCGGGGGCGTATCCGCGCGCTTTCGACTCGGGAGCCGAGGCGAACAGAGCACGCACGTCGTCCCAGACGCCGGTGTAGGTCGCCGGGTTCGAACGCGGCGTGCGGCCGATGGGAGACTGGTCGATGTCGATGACTTTGTCGATCGCGTCCAGACCCGTCAATGACCGGTATCGCCCCGTCCGCTTGCGCGCTCGGTAGACTTTGTTGGCGAGAGCGGGGGCGAGCGTGTCGGTCACGAGCGAGGACTTGCCGGACCCCGAGACGCCCGTGACAAGCACCAGAGCGCCGAGCGGGACCTCCACGTCGATGTCTTTCAGGTTGTGCTCGCTCGCGCCGCGCAGAACGATCGACTTCCCGTTGACCGCGCGACGCGCGGCAGGCACGGTGATCGATCGCCGCCCCGAAAGGTAGGCGCCGGTGAGCGACTCGGTGCATGCGATGATCTCGTCGGGCGCGCCGACACACACGATGTCGCCGCCATGGTCCCCCGCGCCCGGGCCCATGTCGATCACGAAGTCAGCCGCGCGGATGGTCTCCTCGTCGTGCTCTACCACGATGACCGTGTTGCCGAGGTCCCTCAGCCGCACCATCGTCGCGATCAAGCGAGCATTGTCCCGCTGGTGAAGGCCGATGGAGGGCTCGTCGAGGATGTAGAGGACGCCCACAAGCCCTGACCCGATCTGCGTCGCGAGCCGGATGCGCTGTGCCTCGCCGCCCGCGAGCGTGGCCGTCGGACGCTCGAGCGTCAGATAGTCGAGGCCGACATCGACCAGGAAGCGCAACCGTTCGACGATCTCCTTCACGACCCGGCGGGCGATGCGCTCCTCGCGCTCGGAGAGCGCGACGTTCTCGAAGAAGGCCAGCGACGCCTTGGCGCTCATCGCCGTCACCTCGTAGATGTTCTTGCCGCCGAACGTCACCGCGAGAATCTCCGGTTTGAGCCGCGCCCCCCCGCACGTCTTGCAGGGGATGACCGCCATGTACTCTTCGAGCCGCTCCTTGACCGCCTCCGACTCGCTCTCCTCGAAGCGGCGCATCACGCTTTCAAGCGCACCTTCGTACCGCGAGAACCAGTGAGTCTCCCGTCCATCGCGCGTCACGTAGTCGATTCTGATCCGCTCGTCCCCCAGACCGTGCATGAGCGCGTGCTTCGCCGAGTCCGCAAGTTCATCCCACGCGACAGTCGTCGAAACGCCGAGATGCCGAGCGGCAGCGGCCAGCAGCTGCGGGTAGTAGTTGGTGCCGCCACTGAACGGCTTGATCGCGCCTTCCTCAAGTGAGAGGGACCCGTCCGGCACGATCAGGTCAGGGTCCACCTCGAGGCGCGAGCCGAGTCCCGCGCAGTCAGGGCACGCCCCGTACGGCGAGTTGAACGAGAAGTCACGCGGCGCGAGGTCATCCATCGACAGACCATGCACGGGGCACGCAAGCGCCTGCGAGAACGACTGCTCCTCCCCGTCGGTCACCGACACGAGGACCGTACCCCCGGTCAGTCGTAGCGCCGTCTCGACGCTGTCGGCAAGTCTCGTCCGGACGCCGTCCTTCATGATGAGCCGATCGACGACGACCTCGATATCGTGCTTGTACTTCTTGTCAAGCGAGATGTCCTCGTCGAGCGTACGCATCTCCTTGTCCACGCGTACGCGCGCGAATCCCTCACGCCTCAGGTTCTCGAAGAGCTTGCCGTACTCACCCTTCCGGCCTCGCACGACCGGGGCGAGCACGTGAAACCTCGTTCCCTCCGCAAGTCCGAGAATCCGGTCCACGATCTGGTCCGACGTCTGGCGCTCGATCATCCGCCCGCATGCCGGGCAGTGCGCGACACCGACGCGGGCGAAGAGCAAGCGCAGATAGTCGTAGACCTCGGTGACCGTCCCGACCGTCGAACGCGGGTTTCGCGAAGTCGTCTTCTGGTCGATGGACACCGCTGGCGACAGGCCATCGATGTGGTCGACGTCGGGCTTGCTCATCTGGCCGAGGAACTGCCGCGCGTATGCCGAGAGAGACTCCACGTACCGCCGCTGACCTTCAGCGTAGATGGTGTCAAAAGCGAGTGAGGACTTGCCGGAGCCTGACAGTCCGGTTATGACCACGAGTCTGTCGCGGGGGATGTCGA
>DASSAH010000250.1:0-2796 GCA_035685585.1 Coriobacteriia bacterium | reverse complement strand
CGACCAACTGCGCAAAGGGGCGGCGCTCAACGCGGTGCAGATCGCGGAGTCGCTCCTGGCGCGACGCAGCTGACGGTTCAAAGTGGCGTAACGAGCGAACGGGAACGGGGCTGGGAGGAGAGATGACCGGCGAGAGGATCTTGGTCGTCGAGGATGACCGGACGATCGCGCGCTTCGTCGAACTCGAGCTGACGCACGTCGGCTACCGGGTCGAGAAGGCGGCTGACGGGGTGTCCGCACTCGAGATGGTGCGGAACGACCCGCCCGATCTGCTCGTGCTCGACCTGATGCTTCCCGGGACAGACGGGCTTGAGGTCGCCAGGGAGATACGGGCGAGCGGGAGCCGGATGCCGATTCTCATGCTCACAGCGCGCGCCGAGACGAAGGACGTGGTGTCGGGCTTCGAATCAGGTGCGGACGACTACCTGCGCAAGCCGTTCGAGATGCCCGAGCTGCTCTCTCGGATCACGGTCCTGCTGAAGCGAACCGCGCACGAACGCACGGGGGAGCCGCTGAGAGCATCGGGGATCGAGGTCGACGTGCACTCAAGATGCGCCGCCCGCGACGGCGCGCCGCTCGATCTGACCGCCAAAGAGTTCGACCTGCTCGCATACCTGGTGGCCAACGCCGGGACCGTTGTCGCCAGAGACAAGATACTCGCCGCCGTCTGGGGCTCGGACCGCTCGATAGACAGCAACGTCATCGAGGTGTTCGTGTGCCACCTGCGCAACAAGATCGGTGACCGCGATAACACCATCATCCAGACGATCCGTGGCGTGGGCTACTTCTTCGCGCGTGGCGGCTAGATGAAACGGCTGACGCTCAGGGCACGGCTCCTGCTCGCGTCCGTTCTCGTCGCGACGTTGACGATCGCGGGCATCTCGCTCACGACCTACACGATCGTGGCCGACAGCCAGCGCGCCGCCGCGGAGACCCGTCCAGTCCGGGTCGCCGTGCTTGTCTCGCGCGTGCTCGACATCTTGGCTCGCGAAGCCGAACAGCGTCTCGGTGAGCAGGCGTTGGCGACCGAGCAGGGCGTCTCGCAGGCGACAGAGGACTTCCTCGACCGGGTGGAGATCGTCTACAGCGGGAGAGCTGCGACAGAACCGCAGGTCGCGATCTTGAACGCGGATCTCGAACCGCTGTGGATCGGCTCGGAGATCGCGTATCTCACGGGGATCGATCTGCAGCGGCGCGCCGCGATCGAGCTCGGACATCAAACGGCGTCGGCCGTCGAGCGCGGGTCTGCGTTCGACGGGCTTGTCGGGCCGGCCGAGTTCGACGTCCACGTCTCGCACGTACCTATCGTGCTGCCCGGCGGCGAAGTGGGAGTCCTTGACGTCGCGTACCACCCGTACCGGGAAGAAGCGGTCATCGACTCGATTCGCGGCCCGATGCTCGCGTTGGCCGTGTCCGCCACGCTGCTCATGGTAGTCCTGATGCAGACGAGCATGGTCTGGGTGCTGCGGCTGGTCGACCACCTCAGGAAGACGGCGGACTCTCTCGACGCCGACCGGCTCGACGTCCGCCTCCCCGAGAGCGGCGAGCATGAGATCGGCGACCTTGCGCGCTCGGTCAACGGACTCATCGGCCGCCTGCGTCAGCGGGCCGAGATGCAGGCGCGGTTCGTGGCGGACGCGTCGCACGAACTCGCGACCCCCGTCGCCGGGATCCGCGGGTACGTCAACATCCTGAAGGCGTGGGGCGGCGAGGACCCCGAGGTGCGGGAAGAGGCGATAGCCGCCATCGACCGCGAATCCCGGCGAATGGCCAGGCTCTGCGGCAACCTGCTCTCGCTCGTGAGGAGCGACCAGGTCGTCCACGTCAAAGCGGTGCGGTTCGACGCGAACGCCGTCGCGCGGGAGGCCCTCGCGGCGGCGGCGACACACCACCACGACCGCAAGCTCGATATCAGCGGTCCGGCAGAAGGCCAGCTCTTCATGACGAGCGACCCTGACCGTGTCGAGGACGTCCTTTCCGTTCTCCTCGACAACGCCTGCAAGTACACCCTCGAGGGCGGGAGCGTGCGCGTGACGACCCGTCGCGAACAGGGCGCCATCGTGTTCGAGATAGCCGACACCGGTGTCGGCATCCCCGAGGAGGACCTGCCCAACATCTTCGAGCGCTTCTATCGCTCTGATGCCTCCCGCGCCGAGTCGACCGGAGGGTTCGGGCTTGGACTCGCCATCGCGAAGGCCACCGTCGACGTGCTTCACGGATCGATCGGGGTCACGAGCACGGTCGGCGAGGGCTCGGTCTTCACCGTCCGCATCCCGAGGGAGTAGCCGTGACGCCCACGGCCACGCGCAAGACGCGCCTGCTCGCGCAAGCCGGGGTCATCGCCGCAGTCCACGCCGCCGCGACCGTCGCCGTGCTGCAGATGCCGGCGCAGCTCGGATGGGGTCCGGTACAGCTGCGGCTGAGCGAGGCGCTCACGGTGGTGGCTCTCTTCACGCCGGCGGCAGTTCCCGGCCTGGCGCTCGGCACCGCGCTCGGCAACGCCTCGATGGTAGCGCAGGTGGGCGCCGTCGGGCTGCTCGACGTGATCGCCGGGTCGCTCGCAACGCTGCTCGGGGCATGGTGGACGTGGCGGTTCCGCGCGCACACAGCGCTCGCCCTCGCCGGACCCGTCGTGTCGAACGCGCTCATCGTGCCCATCTACCTGCCCGTTCTGCTGGCGGCCGCCGGTCTCGGCAACGTGCCGCTGTTCGGTGTCGACCCCCGGGACGGGTGGCTCATCGTCTATGCGGCCGGCGTCCTCACCGTCGGGGTCGGCCAGGCGCTCGTGGTCTATGG
>DASSAH010000249.1:0-6471 GCA_035685585.1 Coriobacteriia bacterium | reverse complement strand
CGCGCCTGTGGGCGTGCGCTTCTGGCGACCTCGCCGACCGTGCCGGGGACCTGCTCGCGCACGCTCTGTGGGAGATCGAGAGCTTCGTGCGTACGCACCCGTACTTCGACACGGCGCTGAACAGGGTCGAAGTCCCAGCCGAGGCCTCCGAGATCGTACGCAGGATGGCCGAGGCGGGTCAGGTCGCACGGGTGGGGCCGATGGCCGCGGCGGCAGGCGCCGTCGCCGAGTACGTGGCACGGGGGCTCGCCGAGCTTTCGCCGGACGTGGTCGTTGAGAACGCCGGCGCACTCTATCTCATGGGCCGAGAAGAGAGGACCGTACGGGTCTGGGCGGGCCGCGGCGCAACGTCCGGAGTCGGCATCCGGATCCCGGCGGGCATGCAGCCGGTGGCGGTGTGCGCCTCGCGAGGCGAGGTGAGCGCCGCGCCGCTCGACGGTCCGGGCGCGGTGATCGCGCTCGCGCGCAACGGGG
Organism: Coriobacteriia bacterium; assembly: GCA_035685585.1. Taxonomy (GTDB): domain Bacteria; phylum Actinomycetota; class Coriobacteriia; order Anaerosomatales; family SLCP01; genus DASSAH01. Next base: position 5,997 of record DASSAH010000249.1, on the reverse strand, counting down.
CGCTCGCCGACGCGGTCGCGACAGCGCTCGCGCACCGGGTCAGTGAGGCTGAAGACGTTGAGCGAGCCATTGAGGCCGCGCGCGGCACGCACGGGATCTTTGGCGTGATCGCGGTGGTTCAGGGACGCCTCGGCGCATGGGGCAACGTGCGCCTCGTGTCCCTGGACCGTCTCTGACGAGGATTCGCGTACGAACACGTGGGACTCGCCGCGTGCGGACCGTGAACAGCAATGCGACGAACGATAAGGGGCAGGTGGCATGGACAGTATCGACGAGCTGGACATCTATGAGGCGGAGAAGCGCCTCGCGCTCTACAACGAGTACCGGGACGCGGCGCTCGTCTTCACCTATTACGTCGAGACCGAGCTTCGCGCGTACCTCGCCAACGAGGTCACCGTCGAGCCGTGCCCGGCCGCGGGAGGCGTGTACTTCAAAGTGACGCTCGCCGACGTGTGGATCTACGAGGCCGAGCGGCTGAACCGGTTCGTTCCCGAAGCGATCATCTATTCGATGGGCGACGTGCACGTGCAGCGCCTCAAAGCCGAGGAGTAACCGGTCGCGTGTCTCTCCAGCCGGGCGGACGCATGGACGCCGAGGATCGCGCCGAGGCGCTCCGACGCGAGATCGCGTACCACGACCATCGGTACTACGTCCTGGACGCTCCCGTGATTTCGGACGCGGCGTACGACTCCCTCCTGCGCGAACTCAAGGACATCGAGCGGGCATGGCCTGACGTCGTCACGCCCGACTCGCCCACGAGTCGCATCGGCGCTCCGCCAGCCACGGCGTTCGCGCCGGTGGTCCACGGACAACGCATGTACTCGCTCGACAACGCGATGGACGTCGACGAGCTCGACGCGTGGTTCGGGCGGGTGCGCGAGGCGCTCGGCGAGCGGGACCACTCGTACCTCTGCGAGCTCAAGATCGACGGGTCCTCGATCGCACTGACGTACACCGGCGGTGTGCTCACGCGCGCGGCGACTCGTGGGGACGGGCGGACCGGTGAGGACGTGACGGCCAACGTGCGTACCATCCGTGACGTCCCGCTCAGGTTGCTGGGCGACGCAGGCGTGGCGCCGGGGACGTTCGAGGTCCGGGGCGAGGTGTTCATGCCCAACTCCTCGTTCGAGAGCCTGAACGAGTCCAACGCGGACGCGGGTCTTCCGCTGTTCGCCAACCCCCGCAACGCGGCAGCCGGAGCGCTACGGCAGAAGGACCCCGCGGTGACCGCCTCGCGTGACCTGGCCACCTTCATCTATCAGGTCGTCGACGCGCGCACCATCGGTCTCTCGCGCCAGAGCGAAGCCCTCGAATGGCTCCGGCGAGCCGGGTTCCGCGTCAACCCTGACATTGCGGTGTGCGAGACCGCGGCGGACGTGCGTTCGTATTGCGCCTCAGCTGCCATGCGTCGCGATGATCTGCCATATCAGATCGACGGCGTCGTGGTGAAGGTCGACTCATTCGCCCTGCAAGAGGAGCTCGGCCATACGAGCAGATCGCCCCGCTGGGCGGTGGCGTTCAAGTTTCCGGCGGAAGAAGCGACGACCGTCCTCAGGGAGATCCGCGTGCGGGTCGGCCGCACCGGCGCGCTCACCCCGCTCGCGGAGTTCGAACCGGTGACGGTCGCCGGTTCGACCATCGCCCGCGCGACTCTGCACAACGAGGACGAGATCCGCCGGAAAGACCTGCGGGTGGGCGACACGATCGTCGTCCGCAAGGCGGGGGACGTGATACCGGAGGTCGTCGGGGTGGTGCCAGGTCTTCGGCCGGATGGGGCGAGGCCGTGGCACATGCCGGACCGGTGTCCTTCCTGCGGTGGTCCGGTGTGGAGGCCCGATGGTGAGGTCGTTGCGCGGTGCACGAACGCCGCCTGCCCCGCGCAGCGGCTCGAGCGTCTCGGACACTGGGCCGCGCGGGGCGCGATGGACATCGAAGGCATGGGCGTCGAGATCGTGTCCCGGCTCGTCGAGCGGGACCTGGTGCACGACGTCTCCGACTTCTACGTCCTGACGGGTGAGGCGCTCGCGGCGCTCGACATGGGACGTGTGAAGAAGGACGGCTCGCCGGTCGTGCTCGGCCCGGTCATGGCGGCCAAGCTCGCCGCCGCGGTGGACGCCTCCCGCGCCCGTCCTCTCTCCCGCGTCCTCTTCGGGCTCGGCATCAGGCACGTCGGCGCGACGGTCGCGGAGCTTCTCGCAGCCGAGTTCGGGTCGGTCGACGCGCTCTCGCGTGCGGCGCTCGAGACGGTAGGGACGAGCGACGGAAGCGAGGCGGGGCCGCCGTCGGCGCCGCGGGCCGACGCGATCGCGCGCGTCGAAGGTGTCGGCCCGGTCATCGCCGCGAGCGTCCGCGCGTTCTTCGCGAACCCCGACAACCAGGCCCTGATCGAGCGGCTCAAGGAGCGCGGCGTGCGTTTGGCGGACGCGCCTCCCGCCGCCGAGCACCCGCGGACGCTCGCGGGTCTGACGTTCGTGCTGACCGGCACCCTCGCAGGGTTCACACGAGAGGAGGCGGCCTCGGCGCTCAAGCAGCGCGGCGCCAAGGTCACGGGGTCGGTGAGCAAGACGACGTCGTTCGTCGTGGCTGGCGCGGACCCCGGGGGCAAGTACGACAAGGCCCGCGCGCTGGGCGTCCCGGTGCTTCACGAGAGCGACCTCGCGCACATCGTGCGCACCGGCGAGGTCCCGCCGACAGCCCTGCCGGAGCGTGACTGATGGATGCGGAACCTCAGCGCGGGGGGTGCGACTGGACCGTTCGCGAGGCGTGGATCCTGCTCGTCGTGGTGCTCGTGGCGATTCTGGCCAAGGACCTCGTCATGGCGAGTGAGACCGTGCGATTGGCGCCGCCGGATGCCCGCGCGCTCGTCACGGCGGGCGCGCTCTTCGGCTTCTACGCGGTCGTGGCGGTGGGGTTGTGCGTCCTCGCGCGACGTCGCGGGGTGGGAGTCGTTCGCGCGTTCCGCCTGCGTGGCGCGCGCGTGACACTGAGGACGCTGCTCGCCTCGGTCGCGCTCGTCGTCGGCCTCCTCATCGTCGTGCGCCTGTGCGCCCTCGGCTACGGCGCGCTCACGCACGCTCTCGGCTGGGAGGCGCCCACGCGGGCGGTCGTCGACCTCCCGGGGATCTTCGGGCCGACGGCCTGGGGCCTGCTGGCATCGATCGCGTTGGTGGTCCTGGTGGCTCCCGTGATCGAGGAGATCGTGTTCCGGGGCGTGCTCCAGGAGGCGTTGGCTGCCGAGTGGAACTGGCGTGTCGCGGTGTGCGTATCGGCGGCGGTGTTCGCCCTCTACCACACGGCGCCATGGCTGTTCGTGCCGGTCTTCGCACTCGGAGTCGCGTGCGGATGGCTGGCCCACACGCGGCAGACGCTTCTGCCCGCCATCTCGCTGCACGCGGCGTACAACGTGCTGCCGGTAGCACTCGCGTTCGGCGTGTTCTTGTAGTTCCGGCGCTCGAAGAGCGGCCTGTTCATCTGCGAGCGCACCGCGTCCGGTATGATGTGGCCCGTCGATTGTACGGATCAGGGAGGCGCCAGCATGTCGATCACCGAGGAGCAGGTGCGGCATGTCGCGCTGCTCGCGCGTCTTGAGCTCTCCGACGCGCACGTCGCGCGCTTCGCTCAGGACCTCAACTCGATCCTCGAGCACCTCGACGCCATCCAGCGGCTCGACCTCACGGACGTGCCGCCGACGGCCCACGCGCTGGACGTCGTGAACGCGACGCGCGCCGACGTGCGTCGTCCGTGCCTCGCGCGCGAAGAAGCGCTTGCCAACGCGCCCGAGGCGGCCGATGGCGCGTTCGTGGTTCCGCGGATCCTCGGGGGCGGGGACGAGCCGTGACGGACCTCGCGCGACTGTCCGCGGTCGAGATTCGCGACGGCGTGGCCGCGCGCCGCTTCACCGCGCGTGAGGTCGCCGAGTCCGCGCTCGGACGGATCGACGCCTTCGATGACCGCGTGCGCGCGTTCAACGAGGTGACCCCGGCGCTCGCCTTCGAGGCCGCCGGACGGATCGACGCGCTGGTCGCCGCGGGAGATGAGCTGCCGCCACTTGCGGCGGTGCCGGTGGCGTTCAAGGACAACATGAACGTGCGCGGCACCCGGACGACCTGCAGCTCACGAATCCTGGAAGGCTACGAGAGCGTCTATGACTGCACGGCGGCGCTCCGTCTCCTCGAAGCGGGTGCCATGCCGGTGGGCAAGTGCAACATGGACGAGTTCGCGTTCGGGTCGTCGACCGAGAACTCGGCGTTCGGCCCGACCCGCAACCCCTGGGACCTCGAGCGCGTGCCCGGCGGTTCGTCGGGCGGCTCGGCCGCGGCTGTCTCGGCGGGGATGGCCGCGATCGCGCTCGGCTCGGACACGGGGGGATCCGTCCGTCAGCCCGGTTCGCTCACGGGAACCGTCGCGCTCAAGCCGACGTACGGGCGCGTCAGCCGGTACGGCCTTGTGGCGTTCGCCTCGAGTCTCGACCAGATCGGTCCGTTCGCACGGACCGTCGAGGAGTGCGCGCTCGCATTGAACGTGATCGCGGGTGATGACCCGATGGACGCCACCAGCGTGAACCTGCCGTCCGAGGACTTCACGCGTGACCTGGGCGCCGGTGTCGAGGGGATGCGGGTCGGCCTGGTCACCGGTCTGCTCGAGGCGTCCGGGTGTGACGGTGCCGTGCGCGACGCCGTCCGGGAGGCCGCGCAGACGTTCGCCTCGCTCGGCGCGCATGTGGGCGAGGTCGAACTGCCGAGCGCGGCACACGGGCTGTCGGCCTATTACATCATCGGGCCGGCCGAGGCGAGCTCGAACCTGGCGCGCTTCGACGGCATCCGCTACGGCCACCGGACGGACGGAGCGCACGACGTGCTCGGCCTGTATATGCGCTCGCGCGCCGAGGGGTTCGGGCCGGAGTCGCTCAGGCGCATCATGCTCGGCACGTACGCGCTGTCGGCCGGATACTACGAGGCCTACTACGGGCAGGCGCAGAAAGCGCGCACGCTCATCAGGCGGGACTTCGACGCGGCGTTCGCGGACTACGACGTGCTGCTGACGCCCACATCACCCACGGTGGCGTTCGCGCTCGGCGAGCGGACGGACGATCTGCTGGCGATGTACCTCTCGGACATCTACACGATTCCCGTGAACCTCGCGGGCAACACCGCCGTGAGCGTGCCGGCGGGGCTTTGCCCGGCGAGCGGGCTGCCCATCGGACTACAGATCATCGGGAGGCATTTCGCGGAAGCCACGGTGCTGCGCGCCGCGTCCGCCTTCGAGGAGGCGACCGGATTCGACCCCACTCCGCCGCTCGTCCGCTAGCTCCGCGTGCGGGAGGTTCGCGTTCCGCACGCCGGGGAATACAACCTGGTAGGCGGTCGGGGTGACCGCACGCCGGCGACCGTGAGGAGGGGACCCGACGTGACTGAACACGATACCGGGGCGGAGCGGCCCGCGACGACGCCCGAGGTCGAGACCGGGCTCATCGAGAAAGCCTTCCTGATGGGGATGGGCGCCGCGTTCCTCGCCAAGGAGAAGGCCGAGGAGCTGGCCGAGGAGCTCGTCAAACGTGGGCGCTTGACGCGTGAGGAGTCCGACTCGTTCACGGGACGGCTCGCGGACCAAGCGGACTCGGCCGCGACATCAGCGCAGAAGGTCGTGGCTGATGAGACCGCCAGGGTCGTCAAGCGGCTAGGACTCGCGTCGAAGGACGATATCACGAGGATCGAGAACGAACTCACCGAGATCAAAGCCCTGATCGCGTCTCTCAGACCGGTCGAGAGCGGATCCGGAGAGTCGTGAGCCCGGGGGGTGTCGCTTCCCCTGATCTCCGCAAGCACCTCGCCCGTCACCGGCAGATAGCCTCGGTGCTCGCCGACGAGGGACTCCACGCCGTCATCGACGCCGTCGGGCTCGGCCGTGTTGCGCCCGCGCGGCGGCGCGTCGGCCGCAAGGCGAGAAGCGACCCGCTCACGCGCGAGCAGCACGTGCGGCGTGCGCTCGAACGTCTGG
>DASSAH010000248.1:0-2497 GCA_035685585.1 Coriobacteriia bacterium | reverse complement strand
GCCCCGCCGGGGACGAGTGCTTCGCGATGGTCATCGACGTCACGGCATGCATCGGCTGCCGCCGCTGCGTCTACGCGTGCGTCGGCGAGAACAACATCGGCCGCTACTCGGGCTTCACCTACATCACCATCTTCGAGATGGAGCACGGCTCGATCGACCTGAAGACGGCGCGGGCCGATTTCGCGGAAGGAGGCCGGCCCGACAAGTGGTACCTGCCGGTCCAGTGCATGCAGTGCGCCAAGCCCACGTGCGTCTACGGGTGCCCGGTCAAGGCGACGTGGAAGGAGCCCGACGGCATCGTGGTGATGGACCATGGCAAGTGCATCGCGTGCCGCAACTGCATGGTCACCTGCCCCTACGACGCGCGGTTCTTCAACTGGGAGCACCCGCACGTCCCGCCCGCCGAGGTCAACCCCGACCTGCCCTACGAAGAGAAGTCTGGCACCGTCGAGAAGTGCCACTTCTGCATCCACCGTGTGCGCGACGGCGGCACGACGGCGTGTACCGAGGCCTGCCCCACCGGTGCGCGGATCTTCGGCGACCTCGCCGATCCGGACAGCGCGGTCGCCACGGTCTTGCGGACCCGGCGCGCGTGGCGGCTCAAGGAAAAGCTCGGCAACGAGCCGATGATCTGGTACGTGGGGTGAGGACGTGATGACCGATCCCGCCGCCACATCCGCGCTTCCCGCCCCGGGCGTCAGGCGCTTCATCGGCATCGACTGGGACATCGGCGCGCTTCGCGCCGCGCCCCCGCGCTACTGGGCGTTCGTTGCGTTGCTCTCGATCGTGCTGTTGCTCGGCGCGCTCGCGTGGGGCGTGTTCCTCGCCACCGGCGGCAGCGTCATGGCGATGCGCGACGACTACCCGTGGGGCCTGTGGTTCAGCAACTACATGTACTACATCGGGCTGTCCGCGGGCGGGCTTGCCGTCTATGCGAGCGTGCACCTGTTCGGAGCCGAGCAGTTCCGCCCGCTCTCGCGCCTGGCCGTCTTGCAGGCCGGCGTGCTCGTGATGATGGCGCTGCTCGGCATCTTGACCGATATGGAGCGGTTCTGGCGGGCCGCATGGATGCTCATCACGCCCAACTTGAGCTCACCCTTCGTCTACACGGGGAGCGCGGCCGCCCTCTACATGCTGCTGTGCTTCGCCGACCTGTGGGTGCTCATCACCGGCAAGGGCGGCGAGCGGCTCGCCGTGCGCATGACGCTCATCGCGCTGCCCTTCGCTGTCTACCTGCACACCACGACCGCGTTCGTGCTGGCGCTCAACAAGTCGCGCGAGCTCTGGAACTCGGCGGTCCTGGTGCCGATCTTCCTGACCTCGGCGACTGCCTCGGGGATCGCGCTGCTCATGATCGCGGCCTACCTCATGCAGCGCCTGCGTGTGATGTGGTTCAAGCCGAGCATGTTCCGCAGTCTCGCCACCCTGCTCCTGACGGTGATCGCCATCGACCTGTTCCTGCTGGCCGTCGAGATCGTCACCATCTTCTGGCCTACCTCGGCACAGCCGGGCAAGGCCGGCATCTTGGGCCTGTTCTTCGAGGCCCCGTACGGCTGGGCCCTCATCCCCGTGATCCTGCTCGGCGCTGGGGCGTTCGCGCTGCTCGCGCCTACGTCGACGCGCCACCTCCCGCGTGTCCAGCTCACCGCGGCAGCGATGTATGTCGCGGCGATCTTCCTCAAGCGCTACGCGCTCCTGGCGATGGGCTTCGCCGTCGACCCGCTCGGCCAGTACGCGCCGCCGTACCTGCCGAGCCTCGTCGAGGTCTTGATCGCGCTCGGCATCCTCGCGCTCGGGCTGCTCATCATGACCGCCGCGGCGAAGGTGCTGCCGCTGCAGGTCCCCGCGCATGAGCTCGAGGAGCACGCGCGTGAGCGAGCCGAGGTGAGGCACGCATGAAGATGCTCCGCGCCGCGGCCACGACACTCGCCGGGTTCGCGAGCCGCTACCGCATCGCACTCGCGAGCACGATCGCGGTGCTCGCGGTGCTGCTCGTGACGCCGGTCGTGCTCGTCAGCGTGGCGCCCGGCTCCCTCTTCGGCAGGTACCACGACGTCGCCGCGAACTACGAGGACATGCGCGACTCGCGTCACGCCGAGGTGGACTGCGTCGCGTGCCACACGTCCCAGCAGGGACGAGCCATCTACAGCATCGCGCTCGTCGGCGACTTCTACGCGAACATCGTCAGTCCCACCGACGAGCCGCGCTTCCTCAGGTTCGAGAGTCCCTCACGTGAGGCGTGCCTCGCGTGTCACGAGACCGCGTGGAGTAAGGAGATGCAGCGCATCGCGCGCGTGCCGCACCCGGCGCACCTGCGGGTGGCCGACGAGACGCGTCAGTGCGTCGAGTGCCACAAGTGGACGGCGCACGAAGAGGTGTACATGCAGGAGCACAAGGAAATGCCGTTCTCGGGCATCTGCGTGGCCTACGGGTGCCACTCCGGCTTCCGGTCCGAGGACGAGTGCACGAGCTGCCACCACGCGCTGCGTGACGAGCC
>DASSAH010000247.1:0-5499 GCA_035685585.1 Coriobacteriia bacterium | reverse complement strand
CCTCCAGTTCCGGGAACTCCGCGAGGACTTCCGTCATCTCGTTGCCGCGCTCGCCGCAGCCCACGTACACGATCACGTCGACGTCCGCCCACTTCGCGAGCGACTGCTGCGTCACGGTCTTGCCGGTGCCGAAACCGCCGGGGATGATCGCATTCCCGCCGAGCGCGATGGGGAAGAACGTGTCGAGGATTCGCATGCCGGTCGTGAACGGGTGCGTCGGATCGAGTTTGCGCGCGTAGGGCCGCCCCTGCCGCACGGGCCACCATTGCGACATCGTGATCTCGCGCCCGTCCTCGAGCGTCGCTACGGCCTCGTCGACCGGGTAGCTCCCCGCCGACGCAACCGCGGCCACCTTCCCCGACACGCCGGGAGGGACCATGATCCGGTGCACGATCGTCTGGCCTTCGGGCGTCGTGCCCACGACATCGCCGCCGGACACCTCCTGGCCGACGGAGACAGCAGGAGTGAACTCCCAGAGCCGCTCCCGGTCGAGGGCCGAGGCAACGGTACCCCGCTGGATGTAGTCGCCGCTCTCGGCGGCCACCACAGGCAGCGGACGTTGAACACCGTCGTAGACCGACGAGAGCAGCCCCGGCCCCAGTTCGACGAGGAGCGGACCTTCCGTCGACTCGACGGGATCGCCGACCATGAGGCCTGACGTGTCCTCATAGACCTGCACCGTTGCGCGGTCGCCCTCGAGCCTGATGACCTCTCCCATCAAGCCTTCGCGACCCACCCGCACGATGTCGTACATCTTCGACCCGGTCATGCCGGCGGCCACCGCCACGGGTCCTGTGATCTTGGATATCGTCCCTGCAATCATCAGCCTCGCCTCAGCGTTATGTCGAATCCGATGGCCCGTCGTATCAGGCGTGCGAGATACGCCCGATGATCCTCGCCGATCGTCAACTGCTCCCTGATGGGAAGCGAGATGACGATCGGACGGTAGATGCTGTCGATCTTGCGCTGCGTACGCTCATCTATCGCGGCCATCATCTTCTCGTTCACCGCGATGATGCCGCTCCCCTCGTCGTCGAGCAGGGCGTTCAGGGCTTTACGGGCCCCCTCGGTACTCTCCGCGACCCGCACGTCGACACCTGCCAACCGGAAGCCGTCGGCGGTGTCCGAATCCGTGAGGACGACGAGCTTATACAAGGATGAGCTCCCTCCTCACGCGATCGACGGGCATCCCCACGGACTTCCCTTTGACGATGATGCGCAAGTTGGTGATCTCGTTCTGCTTGGCCCAGAAGTACGAGATCGCGACACCGATGCCCAGTGGATCGCCTTTCGCGATCTCCAGGGTGGTCCGCATGAAGACGTCTTCCAGCGCGCGCTCGAACACGGAGATGGTGCTCTGCTCCAGGTACAGGATCGAGGCGTCGTGCAAAGCCCGTCCGTACACGGTGCCGCGCATCTTGTCGAGGACCTCGTCGACATCGGACAGTCTCGACAGGGTGTCGTAGAGGTTCCGCGAGATCACGGCCCCGCCCTCGAGGAAGAAGCGCCCGACATCGAGCTCTTCGACGTCGGCGTTCTGCAGACGCAGCACCATGACGAGGTTCGTGACGTCCACCTGGGCCGCGAGGACCTTGCGCGCCATCCTGACGTTGGCGCCCCACCGGCGGAGCCGCTGTTTCGCCCATCTCGAGTAGTAGCGGTCGAGCGCCAGCTCGAGCGAGGCGAGCTCCCCCGTCTTCAGGTACTCGCCGTGGCCTTCGCGCAGAGCGGCCGCCATCGGCAGACCCCACGTCGCCACGGTGTCCACCACCGCGCGCACATCTTCGACCGCGGCGAGCGCTTCGAGGTCGACGATGGTCAGCTGCCCCTCGGCAAGCAGCCCGTCCCTCAGCTCGTCGATCGAGACGTGCATCTGCTTCGCCCGCAGAATCGTCTTCACGTTGAAGATGTCCCACCTGCCGAGAAGCGTGGTCACCAGATACACGGCCTCGGGATTGAGGAAGCCCATGATCCTGCCGAACGTCCGCGCCATGTTGTTCCGCAGCGCCTTGTCGACGCTCGCCGCATCGATTCCGTGGATGATGGCTTCCTCGAGATCCTCGCCGTACTCCGTCTCGGAAAGCGTCTGCACGTAGCGCGCGACCGTTGGCTCATCGATCAACATGTCGAAGAACGCCCGGCTGAGCAGCCGTGACCGCATGCCCCGGATGCGGGCATTCGCGTACCCATAGTCCTTGCCTGAAGAGGAAGGAGCACGACGCGACGTCGCGGCTGCGCTCCCACTCATGTGAACAGAATCTCCGCGATATCGGACTGCATCGAGTCCCGGACCTTCTCCAAACGGTCCTCAAACGTGTTGTGCCGCACGATGCGTCCCCCTCCTGTCTCGACCGCCGCTCCCCCGGCCGTGGACAGGACCGACCGTACCTCGACGTCGAGGCCGAGCTCCGCCGAGACGGCGCGAGCGAGCGCCTCGTCGGCTGGATCGACCATCAACGCCATGTTCCCCGGCACGCCGTCTACCGCTTCCCGCGCAAGCACGCGGAACACGTCGGGGTAGATCGCGGACGATCTCACCTCGGCGAGCGCGTCGCCGGCGCGGACGAACACCTCGTCGATCGACTCCTGCTTGACAGCAGCGACACGCTTCTTCATGTCAAGCCGGGCGGCGTTGACCTGCTGCGCGGCTTTACGTCGCATGACAGACTCCGTGCGCTCGACACAGGCCGAACACGTCCGAGCAGCCTGCTCCTCCGCGTCAGCCACAATCGCGGCCGCCTGGGCTCTCGCGGTCGCTAGGATGTCCTCGCACTCCTTGTCCGCCTGCTCGTCCAGCGCGCGGAAGATGTCTTCTAGAGCCATGTGACCAGGACCTCTTTCCGTGGCTTCCGGCTTCCCGCTGGTTGGACGCGCTTATGCAGGCGTGACCGGCATGCCTATGATCATGATTGCAGCGACGAAGCCCAGGAGCACGATGATCTCCGGGAGAGCCTGGAGCACGATAATCCACACGGACACCTCGGGACGCTCGGCAAGGGTACCGGCGCCTGCCGTACCGATCTTCGACTGCGCGTATCCCGCTGCGAGCGCGGACACGCTCATCGCCATCGCCGCCGCGAACGCCTTGGCGACGTACGACCTCCAGTCGCCCCCCGCCGCAGGTTCGGCGGCGAATGCGGTCGCCGGTATGAGTACCATCACCAGGAACGTACTGCCGAAAACCCACTTTGCGAGCCGATTCTTGATCATGCGCTCTCTTCACCCCCGGTCTTCGTGAACGGACTGTACGGTTGCTTGCCAGCCTCAAAAAACTTGCCGAAGAACTCCAGCAAGTTGAGACGCAACGCGTGGATCATCGGGCTGAAGGCCGCGATGACGATGTGGAGCGAGTGGAGGATCACACCGAACACGATGCCGAGGACGATGTTGCCCATCGTCACCATGAGGTGGTTGATCGCGTCGGCGAACAGCGCGCCCGCGAGGCCGACCGCCATGATACGGATGTAGCTTGCAACGTGAGCGACGGTTTCGAGGGTCTCGACGACCCCCATGACTCCGCCGCCCTTGATGGCATAGATGAAGCCCGCCAGCGCGATGAGCGCGACGGCCACCTGAGCCGCGACGCCGTACCCGCCCGGAATCGCGAACTGGCCGAGTCCCACGATTGCGAGGATGGCGATCAGCATGACAAGGATGCCGCCCTTTTCGAAGAGGTGCTTCTTGTGCTTGGTGCGGACCGCGTTGAGCACACCGACACCGAGTCCGAACATCACGTGCAGAGCTCCGACGGCCAAGGCGATGATGAGGTACGGAGTGATCTCGTCGACACGATGGAACGTGGGCACCACCCCGAACCACGCGGTGCCGGTGATGATCTGCTCACCGGTAGCGGGATTGATCTCGTAGATCTTCTCGACCAGCCCCGCTCTCAGCGGCATGTCGCCGAAGCCCTCTCCGTACGCGAGGCCGAAGAGGATGACCATCGTGGCGGCGGGCCCGAGGATCGACGTCGCGACCTGCGCGAGTTCGGACTCCTTGAACTTCCTGCGCAGCCAGATGATGACCGCGAGCATGACCGCCCCGTAGCCGAAGTCCCCAACGATCATCCCGTACAGGAGCGGGAAGAAGATGAAGAGCATCCACGTCGGGTCAACTGTGCCGTACCGGGGGACCCCTCTCACGCTCATGAGGTGGGCGAACGGGGCGATGACCTTCGGGTTCTTCACGGCGACCGGCGTGTCCGCGAACTCGTCCTCGCTGATCTCCATCTGGGTGACGATGATGTCCTCGCCGAACCTAGCCGACAAGGCCTCCCGCAGTTCGCCGACGTCCGCGGCGGGCAGCCACCCGCTGATGGCGAAGGCATAGTCGGTCTGGCCGAACTTCGGAATCGCGCTGATCTCCTCGATCTTGTCGCCAAGCACGTCACGGATCGTGGCGAGCTTCAGGTACCACAGTCGGGACAGCTCCTCGAGCTCGACCGAGACCGCGTCGAGCTGGCCCGGGAGCTGAGTCTTGCGCTCCCTGAGCGTCTCGTAGGCCATGTCGAACGGCATGTCCTCGAACGAGGAAGGAAGACGTATCTGGTTGACGTTCTCCATCGCCAGGAACTTGTGCACCGGATCGGAGTACGTCTTGTTGAAGACGACGATCACGGCGGTCGTGTCCTCATCGACGTCGGCCGAGACGATCTCGCACTGCTTGTGCGTGATCTTGTCGAGCTCTTCCTTGAGAAGATCGAGAGCGGCCTTGTAGCGACGCTCCACGAGTAGCGCGACCGACTCGTACGCGCCAGTCGTGACGATCTGCTTCGCGAGCGGCTGTATCTTCTGCAGAATCGGCTCGTATCTCGCGAGCAGCGCCAACTCGGACTCGAGATTCGCACGAGTGGCCGCCAGGCTCGACGTCCGGTCCTCGACCTCCTCGATGACAGCCGCGACCTCAGCCGCGAGCGCAGCCGCGTCCTTCCCGAACAGCGCGTCGTACATCTCGCGCTTCTCGGCGGAATCGATCCGGGCGCCCTCACCCTGCAGCGCCTTGACGATCGCGCGCACACGGATGAGGAGCTCCTCCATCCGCTCCTGGTCATGCCGCTGCTGCTCGTACATCTCCATACGCTTGAGCGGCACGGTGCCCGCGTCGATCTTGCGCGAGAGATCCTCAATGTGCAGCTTTCCGTGCTCGTGCAGCAGACTTACCACTTCGAAGAACTCGTTCTTCGGGCCGATGATCTCGACCTTCGCCATTGGGACCAGCACAGCACACACCCCCATCTCGACCCTGCGACGAGTCGACCGGTGACGCTACCCCGCCGTCACCGCCTTGACCACGAACGCGGCGGCGGCGTCCATCCGTCCCTCGATGGATCCCCGGAGAGCCTCGACCGCGCGGTCAGACTCCCGGTGCACCTGTGCCACGTCCGTGTCGACCTGCTTCTTCGCGCGCAACTCCTCCTCGGCAGCCAGACGCTCTCCCTCGGCTTCCGACCGCTGGACGATGTCGACCGCCTTCTTGCGCGCTTCGGCAACGATCTGCTCG